>NZ_JAJSYW010000009.1:0-72545 GCF_036815005.1 Streptomyces sp. IBSBF 2435
CGCGGCTTCCCGCGCCTTCCCCCACCTGTCCCCGCCATGCCGCTGCCCGCCGTTCCGGCCGGTCGTGCGGTCCCCGCGCCTGCGGCGCCGACCCCTGTAGCGGTCACCGGGCAGAGCTTCCCCTTACAGCGCTGACACGCGCTGAACGATCACGCGTAACGCCGCGCTGGGAAAGTCCGCTGCGCCAGTAGTGAAAGGGGACATGACAGATGACCCAGTTCAATCGACGTGCCTTCCTGCGTGCCGTCGGCGCGACAGGCGGGGCGGGCGCGATGCTCGCCACCATGGGGGCGCTCGGCCTCACGCCCACCGCAGAAGCGGCGTCCCGCGAGGCGGCCTTCCGTGCCCCGCGCCGGGGCGACTTCCACCTCACCGGGAGGGCCGCCGCCAAGGTGGTCGTGCTCGGCGGCGGCATCGCGGGCCTCACCACCGCGTACGAACTCGGCAAGGCGGGCTACGACTGCACGATCCTGGAGGCGCGGGACCGGCCGGGGGGCCGCAACTTCACCGTCAGGGGCGGCGACAGCACCACCGACCTGTACGGCAACCGCCAGACCGCGCGCTTCTCCGACGGCCAGTACATGAACGCCGGTCCCGCGCGTATCGCCCAGTGGATGATCACCCTCGACTACTGCCGTGAACTCGGCGTGCCCATCGAGGTCTTCACCAACGTCAACGCGGACACCTACCTCTACAACGAGTCGGCCGGTATGACCGCGCCGATGCGCTACCGCGCGGCCAAGGCCGATGTGTTCGGCTATGTGACGGAACTCCTGGCCAAGGCGTCCGACCAGGGTGCCCTCGACGAGGCCCTGACCGAGACCGACCGGGAACGCCTGATGGAATTCCTCAAGGACTATGGCGACCTCGGCAATACGCTGGACTACACCGGCAGTTCCCGCCGCGGCTATTCCGTCTGGCCGGCCGCCGCCGGCACTCCGGGAGTCGTGAACACCGATGTGCCCGCCGCTTCCGAGATCTTCGCCTCGGGAGTCGGCCGCTACTTCGCGTTCGAGTTCGAATTCGACCAGGCCATGCTGATGTTCCAGCCCGTCGGCGGCATGGACCGGATACCGCACGCGCTGGCCAGGGCGATCGGGACCCACAAGGTCTGCACCGGCTGCGCCGTCACCCAGGTCACCGACAAGGCGCACGGTGTCAGCGTGACGTACACCCAGGGCGGCCGGACGAAGGTCGTCGACGCGGACTACTGCGTCGCCGCCATGCCGCCGAACATCCTGGCCAAGGTCCCGCACAACCTCGGCCCCGGCGTCCAGTCGGCACTGCAGGCCATCACGCCCTCCTCGGCCGGGAAGATCGGCCTGGAATACCGCTCCCGCTGGTGGGAGACCGACCACCGGATCTACGGCGGCATCACCGAGACCGACCTCGACGTCACCCACATCTGGCACCCGTCCTACGGCTTCCACGGCGAGCGCGGTGTGATGATCGGCTACTACAACACCGGCTCCCGCGCGGACTCCTACGCCCAGCTCAGCCCCAAGGACCGCGAGGCGCGGGCCGTGGCGGCGGGCGTGAAGATCTACGGGGAGAAATACCGCAGCGAACTGGCCACGTCCTTCTCCCACCACTGGCGCCAGTTCCCCTACCAGGAGGCCGCCTGGCACAGCACCCCCGGCGGCCCGGACGCGGCACGCTACAAGCCGCTCAACGAACCCGCCGGCCACGTCTACTTCGCCGGTGACTGGCTCAGCTACATGGACGCCTGGCAGCACGGGGCCTTCAGTTCGGCCCGCAAGGCGGTCACCGCACTCCACCAGCGCGTGCTCGCCTGACGGCGGGCTCCCAAGGTGCCGCCCCGCATCACCGGTGCGGGGCGGCGCGGAGCCGGCCGGCCGACGCCACCGTGGCGGCGGCCTCGCGCTCGCTCAGCCCGGTGTGCACCGCGGCCGTCACCAGGGCCGGCGCCAGCGCGTCGCCCAGACCGGCGTCATAGGCGCGGCAGGCGGCCCAGAACAGCCGGCCGTTGCGTTCTCCTTCGTGTGAATCCAGCACGAACCGCACCAGGGCCGCGGCCCGCTTCTCGGCGGGATGCCGCGGCCCTGCCGCGTGCTTGGGCTGCCGGTCGTACGGCGACGGCGGGGGAGCGGCGAGCCGCAGCAGCGCCGCGGGCGCCGCGGCAAGGGGGTGCCCGGCGGCGCCGGGGGCGAGCAGATAGCGGCCGGCCACCGTACGCGAACCGGGCCCGACCACGTAACCGCCTTCGCCGCGTATGTCGATGCCCGGGGCCAGCCGGCCGGCCGAATTGGGGACCGGGCCCGGCGCGGACAGCCACAGATGACGGCCGCCGCTCGGGGTGAGCACGGTGACGGTCCCGGGCACGGCGAAGCGGTGCGTTTCGGCCAGGGCGCGCAGCGCGCCGATCCCGTCGGCGCCGTGCTTCACGTCGAGGTCCAGGCCGATCAGATGGTGCGGCCCGCGGCCACAGGCGACGCCGTAGCCCGTGGCCCAGGGGGCGACGGCGAAGAGGGCGCGGATACGGGCCGGGTCGGTGGTCGCGTCGTGCACGCCGTGCCCGGGCCTGCCGCATTCGCCGCGGCACATGGCGGCGGACCGCGGCTCGTCGCGGTGCGGGGAGCGGACGGCGGGCAGCTTGGTGCGGGACAGCGGAATGACGGGCAGGCCGCGGGCGGCGGTCAGCAGCGCCGCGTGCAGGGCGCGGGTGTGGTCGGGGCGTGCCATGGCCTGCTCCCTGGATTTCGAACGTGTGTTCGTCTGCACTCCTCAGTGATACCGCGCTGGGGCGCCGCCGTCCACCGCGTATTGCGCCGACGTGCCGAAGCGCACGTCACGCGTACGGGGGGCGCGCTGGTGGACGATGCGTGCGGAGCGGCATCCGGGGGAAGGTCACCGCTCGGAGCGGCCTCTTTTTTGCCAAGCCATTACTCTTGACGCAGAGCTGCAGGACGCGGCCATGGAGGAGTGAGATGAGGAGCAGCAACCCGGTCTTCTCCCGGCGGGGTTTCACCCGCGGGAACGACTACGCCGGCTTCGGGGCGCAGGGCACCCAAGGCGTGCCCGGTGGCCCGCAGGGCGGCAACCCGTACGCGCAGGCGCCGCGCAATCCCTACGACCAGCCGCAGTCCCTCACCGCCGAGAACCTGGAGCAGGCGTACGCGGCTCCCGCCGCGGGCCCCGCGCAGACCGGCCGGATGACGATCGACGACGTCGTCATGCGTACCGGCATCACGCTCGGCACCGTGGTCGTCGGCGCGGTCCTCGGCTGGGTCGCGCTGCCCGACAACACCGGCCTGGCGGTCGGCGCGGCGCTGATCGCGTTCGTGCTGGCCATGGTGCAGGCGTTCAAGCGCACGCCCGTACCCGCGCTGATCCTCGGCTACGCGGTCTTCGAGGGCGTCTTCCTCGGAGTGCTCAGCCGGGCGTACAACGAGGCGTGGCAGGGCGCCCCGGTCCAGGCGGTGCTGGGCACCATGGCGGTCTTCGCCGGCATGCTCTTCGCCTACCGGGCGCGGATCATCCGGGTCACCGCGCGCTATCAGCGGATCGGCCTGGCCGTCGCGGTCGGCTTCGTCCTGGCGATGGTGGTCAACCTGGTCTTCGCCGCCTTCGGCAGCTCCGACGGCCTGGGGCTGCGCACCGGCCCGCTCGGCATCGTCTTCTGCCTGCTCGGCATCGCGCTGGGCGCGTTCTTCCTGTCGCTGGACTTCAAGCAGGTCGAGGACGGCATCCGCGGCGGCGCTCCGCGGCGGGAGTCGTGGCTGGCGGCCTTCGGGCTGACGCTGTCGCTGGTGTGGATCTATCTGGAACTGCTGCGGCTGATCGCGATCCTGCGCGACTGACGCCCTGCCCGCCGCGCCCGGCGGGCACATGGACGTACGGGCTGCCCGGAAGCACCGCTTCCGGGCAGCCCGACGGCGTGGTGGAGGGGGTCAGAGCAGATTGCGCGCGGCCCGCCGCAGGTCGTACTCGTGGACGAGGGCCTTGGCGTAGCCGTAGGAGAGGTCGTGCTCGCTGCGGAGCCAGCTCACCTTCTCGTCGAAGCGGAAGAACGACGGCCCGTCGGCGAGGTCGGACAGCCAGTCGCTGACCTCGCGGCCTGTGCAGTGCGGGATGCGGTCGAGCAGATTCCGGTGGGTTTCCTCGGAGAAATGCGTTTGGGACATCGGCGCCTCCGGTCTGTGGTCCGGTCACCCCACCGTGCCCGAGCGGCCGGTCGTTGGCAACCATCCCGGGCGGCGGATATGGGTGCGAGGGTGACTCCCGTACCCCGATAGGGTCGCGCCATGCCGGAGCGCACCGATCTGAATGCCGCACTCGAACGCCTCGCGGGACGCCTGCGGGCACTTCCGCAGCGCAGGCTCCAGGCGGGCGCGGCGGCCACAGGCCTCGAACTGGCGCGCTGGCTGGACCGCGAGGCGCAGCTGCTGGAATTCCCCGGGCGCGAGCCGTACGTGATGCCGGACGACGGCGTCTTCGTGGTGGGCGACCAACTGGCCCTCGCCGGGCGCGAATTCCTCGCGGTGGCGACGCCGCCCGAGCACCGGGCGCTCCTGGCAGAGGCGCGCGAGCGGGTGGCGCGGGCGGCCAGGGCGGTGGACTAGACGAGCCGCGGCGTCACAGCGAGGCGACGACCCGGTCGGCCAGCACATAGACGCTCTCCTCGCCGAAGGCGAAGGTCAGCGCATAGGCGCCGGCTATCGCGGAGCCGCCGCGCAGCACCGGCACATCACCCCGGTCCAGGGCGTCGCACAGCCGCAGTGCGGTCTCCCGGTGCCCCGGCGTCATGCACAGCGTGGTGCCGTCGGCGAAGACGTAGACGTCGAGCGTGCCGAGCGGGCCGGGACGGACGTCGGACAGCGGCACCCGGCCGTCGGCGAGGTCGGCGAGCCGGTCGGCGGTCTGGTCCTGCGAGGCGACGACCGGGGACGGCGCGAATTCCGGCCCCGAGGGGTGCGGGATCGTGCCGGGCGCGGGCAGGGTCGCCTCAGGCGCCTCGGCGGCGTCGGATTCGAGTCCCGCGTCGAAGCCGCCGTCGAGGCCGGCGAAGTCGGCCTGCCGGGGCAGGTAGGGCAGGACGGGCGGCACCTCGTAGTCGCCGCCGGGCAGCGTGCCGTCCGTACCGGTGCCGGAGAGCCCGCCGCGGAAGAAGGGCGCGTCGCCGGCGGTCTCGCGGGCCTCCTGCTCGGCCCAGAAGGCGCGGGCCTCGGCCAGTTCGCGCTCCCGCTCGTCGGCGAGGGCGTCGGCGACCGCGGCCCTGATGTCGCCGGCCGGGACACGCTGCCCCGGCACGCACGCCCCGGCCAGGTCCCGGCGCAGCGCGGACAGCTCGCGGCGCACACCGCGGGCGGACAGTATGGCGGCGGAACCCGCCGCCACGGCAAGCCCCGCGGCGACCAGCAGGACGGTGAAGTTGGCACTCACTGACGTTCTCCCGACTGACGCGACCCGAGCAATGCCCACTGGGGCATTGGACGAAACTTCCCCTCACCTCACTGTGCCGGTAAACCCCGGGCCTCCGCAGTGCGTAAAAGCATGAGTTGAGTAGGTCTGGGAGCCTGTCCGGTTTTTGTACAGACGGTTGACCTGCAAAAAGGCACCGCCCCCGGGAAAAGTCACGTCCCGGGGGCGATTTGATTGCGACTTACATCACAACTACGTGTACGCAGTCACCTGGCGGCGGAGTGTCACGAAAGCCGCTCGATGACCATGGCCATACCCTGCCCGCCGCCGACGCACATGGTCTCCAGGCCGAACTGCTTGTCGTGGAATTGCAGGCTGTTGACCAGCGTCCCGGTGATGCGCGCGCCGGTCATGCCGAACGGGTGGCCGACCGCGATGGCGCCGCCGTTGACGTTCAGCCGGTCCAGGTCGATGCCCAGGTCGCGGTAGGACGGGATGACCTGGGCGGCGAAGGCCTCGTTGATCTCGACCAGGTCGATGTCGCCGATCGCCATCCCGGCCCGCCGCAGCGCCTGCTGCGAGGCCTCGACCGGGCCGTAGCCCATGATCTCGGGGGACAGCCCCGACACGCCGGTGGAGACCACCCGCGCCAGCGGGGTGACGCCCAGCTCCCGCGCCTTGGTGTCGGACATGATCACCAGCGCGGCCGCGCCGTCGTTGAGCGGGCAGCAGTTGCCCGCGGTCACGGTGCCGTCGGGCCGGAAGACCGGCTTGAGGCCCTGGACGCCCTCCATGGTCACTCCCGGCCGGGGACCGTCGTCCGCGGCCACCACGGTGCCGTCAGGCAGCGTCACGGGGGTGATCTCGCGCTCCCAGAAGCCGTTCCCGAGCGCCTTCTCGGCCAGATTCTGCGACCGCACGCCGAATTCGTCCTGGTCCTGCCGCGTGACGCCCTTGAGCGCCGCCAGATTCTCGGCCGTCTGCCCCATCGCGATGTACGCGTCGGGCACCAGCCCGTCCTCGCGCGGGTCGTGCCAGCCGGCCCCGCTCTGCTCGGCCCGCGCGGCCGTGCGCGCGACGGCGTCGCCGAACAGCGGGTTCATCGTGTCGGGCAGGGTGTCGGAGTTGCCCTTCACGAACCGCGACACCATCTCGACGCCGGCCGAGACGAAGACGTCGCCCTCACCTGCCTTGATGGCGTGCATCGCCATCCGGGTGGTCTGCAGCGACGAGGAGCAGTAGCGGGTGACGGTGCAGCCCGGCAGGTGGTCCATGCCCATCTGCACCGCGACGATCCGGGCCAGGTTGAAGCCCTGCTCGCCGCCCGGCAGTCCGCAGCCCAGCATCAGGTCGTCGATGTCGCGCGGGTCGAGCTGCGGCACCTTGGCGAGCGCCGTGCTGATGATCGTGGCGGCCAGGTCGTCCGGGCGCAGATCCTTGAGCGACCCCTTGAAGGCGCGGCCGATGGGCGAACGGGCGGCAGAGACGATGACGGCTTCGGGCATCGCGACACTCCTCGGCGAGCTGCGGGCGGACGTGGTGCGTGGTGCTGCGGGCGGTGCCGCGGGGATGCGCGCGTCCCGGCGACCCGGGGCGCCCGGCACACGGCCGCGGACTCTCTGGAAAGTTACCCGTACGTATCGCAGCGAGTCACCGGGCGGCCGCTGTGATGCGGACTACTTTCTGAGCGCTTGCTTACCCGCGATGCTACGCCCGTACCCCACCGCGGCGGGAGCGGTACCGGCCGGCGCGCGTCCGCCGGGAGCTACGCCGACCGGTGCGCGGCGCCCTCCTCGTCCGCGCCCCGCGGCCCTTCCGCGTCCCCGGCGTCCGGCTGGGGATGCTCCTGCGCCAGCAGCCGCCGCCTGCGCCGCTTGATCAGCACCCAGCGCCCGCGCGGCCCCGACGCCGTGTCCCGCGCCGCGGTGACCTCGGTGCCGCCCTCCGCGGCGGCCTCGGCCGCCGCCTGGGCGACCGGCAGGAAGCCCTCGCCGCGCCGGACGTCCGGCCGCTCGTCGGTCTGCGGCCACACGCCCAGCGCGGCACACAGCGTCGGCAGTACGGCCATGGCGGCGGTCGCGTAGCCCTCGGCAGAGGGGTGGAAATTGTCCGGGCCGAACAGCTCGCGCGGCCTGGCCTCGAACTCCGGCCCCAGCAGGTCGCCGAGCGAGACGGTGCGCCCGCCCACCCCCACCACCGCGATGGTCTGCGCGGCGGCCAGCTGGCGGCTCATCCGGCGGGCCAGCCAGCGCAGCGGCTGGTAGACCGGCTCGACGGAGCCCAGGTCGGGGCAGGTGCCGACGATCACCTCCACGCCGGCCGCGCGCAGCCGGCGCACCGCGTCGGACAGCAGCCGGACCGAGGTGGCCGGCGGCATGCGGTGGGTGACGTCGTTGGCGCCGATCATGATCACCGCCACGTCGGGCGGCGGCGCCGCCGGGTCCAGGACCAGCGCCACCTGGCGGGGCAGATCGTCGGACTGGGCGCCCGGCTGTGCGACGTTGACCAGCTTCACCGGTCTTTCCGCGACCGCCGCCAGGCCCGAGGCGAGCAGCGCGCCCGGCGTCTCCCTGGCCCGGTGCACACCCTGCCCCGCGGCCGTGGAGTCGCCGAGGAAGACCAGCCGCAGCGGCGGCTCCCCGGTGCGGTGCGCGAACGCGGAACCGTACCGGCCGTCCGCCCGCGGCGGTACGTCCCCCGAGCCGCCGACCACCCGCTTGGCCAGCCGGACCTCCGCCAGCACCAGACCGAGCGCGGCTCCGCCCAGCAGGCTGACCCCGCCACCGCCGAACGCCGCCGCGGTCACGATCCGCCGTGCCACCCTCGCCCTCGACATCGAGCCCGCTCACCTCCTGTGTACTAGCCGGTACTAGATCCTGCTTGCCCAGAACGACACCCCGGGCAACGCCGACGTCGGTGTTTCGCTCCGGTCCGCGCGCAGCACCTAGGCTGACCCCACCATCACGGAGAACCCGGAGACACTACGGTGCAGTTTCACGACTCGATGATCAGCCTCGTCGGCAACACCCCGCTGGTGAAGCTGAACAGTGTGACCGAGGGCATTCAGGCGACCGTCCTGGCCAAGGTCGAGTACTTCAACCCCGGCGGTTCGGTGAAGGACCGCATCGCACTGCGCATGATCGAGGCCGCGGAGCGCAGCGGCGAGCTGAAGCCCGGCGGCACCATTGTGGAGCCGACCTCGGGCAACACCGGTGTGGGCCTGGCCATCGTCGCCCAGCGCAAGGGCTACCACTGCATCTTCGTCTGTCCTGACAAGGTCTCGACGGACAAGATCAACGTCCTGCGGGCCTATGGCGCCGAGGTGGTCGTCTGCCCGACGGCCGTCGACCCGGAGCACCCGGACTCGTACTACAACGTGTCCGACCGCCTGGTGCGCGAGACCCCGAACGCCTGGAAGCCCGACCAGTACAGCAACCCCAACAACGCGCTGTCGCACTACGAGTCCACGGGACCCGAGCTGTGGCAGCAGACCGACGGGCGGATCACCCACTTCGTGGCGGGCGTCGGCACCGGCGGCACCATCTCCGGGACCGGCCGCTACCTCAAGGACATCAGCGAGGGCCGGGTCCAGGTCATCGGCGCCGACCCCGAGGGCTCGGTCTACAGCGGCGGTTCGGGGCGGCCGTACCTGGTCGAGGGCGTCGGTGAGGACTTCTGGCCGGGCGCCTACGACCCCGACCTCGCCGACGAGGTCCTGGCCGTCTCCGACAAGGACTCCTTCCAGATGACCCGGCGGCTGGCCCGCGAGGAGGGCCTGCTGGTCGGCGGCTCGTGCGGGATGGCGGTCGTGGCGGCGCTCAAGGTCGCCGAGCGGCTCGGCCCGGACGACGTGATCGTCGTCCTGCTGCCGGACAGCGGCCGCGGCTATCTGTCGAAGATCTTCAGCGATGTGTGGATGAGCTCGCACGGCTTCCTCGACGAGAGCGAGGGCGAGGCGCGCGTCGCCGACGTCCTCGCGCACAAGGAGGGCGGGATGCCGCAGCTGGTCCACATGCACCCGGACGAGACGGTCGGCCAGGCGATCGAGGTGCTGCGCGAATACGGCGTCTCGCAGATGCCCGTGGTCAGGCCGGGGGCCGGCCACCCCGACGTGATGGCGGCCGAGGTGATCGGCTCGGTGGTGGAGCGGGATCTGCTGGACGCGCTGTTCTCCAAGCGCGCCACCCTGGAGGACCCGCTGGACAAGCACCTGTCCCCGCCGCTGCCCCAGGTCGGCTCGGGCGAGCCGGTCGCCGGCCTGATGACCGTGCTGGAGGCCGCGGACGCGGCGATCGTGCTGATCGCGGGCAAGCCGTCCGGCGTCGTCAGCCGCCAGGACCTGCTGGCCTTCCTGGCCGGGCACGGCGGGGCCTGAGCCGCCCGGCGGGCCGCCGCGGCGGTCCCGCCGCCCGGTCGGCGGAGATTCGCGGAACTGGTACACCCACGACACGTACGCGCAGCACGGACTTAACACGCGTCCGGCAGATTGGGTGTTGTCGAAAGGGCAGGTACTCCACCGGCCCGGACGGCACACCAACGGCGCCAAGGACCTCCGGAGCGGCTCCCGGACTCCATGGTGACCTGGACGCGCCAGCCCGGTCCTGACCCGGCTCGCGTCCCTCGCGGGGACCGCCGTCGTCCCGCCCTCCGGACTCGCTCCGGGGGTGCGGCGGTCCCCGCGATTAACGTTGTCCGCTCACGGCGTCCGCGACCTCGGCGCACGCGGGGGGGGGGGGGGGGGCGGGCGGCGGGGGGGGGGCCCCCCGGGGGGGGGGGGGCGGCCCCNCCCCCCCCCCCCCCCCCCCCCCCCCCCCCCCCCCCCCCCCCCCCCCCCCGCGGCCATGTGCGGCGGCTTCGCCGCAACCGGCGCTCAGTCGCCGTCCTGGCGGTGCCTCGACGCGAGCACGTTGGTCAGTCCCTGGACGAGATTCACCCCGATGATGCCCGCCCAGCTGATGAACAGCCCCGCGGTGCCGGCGTTCGCCACCCCGATGGCCGACAGCGGGATCGCCAGGATCAGCGTGAAACCGGCGAATCCGTAGCGGGCGAACCGCGCGCTGGGCTGCGGCGGGCCGATCGGGCGGCGGTCGGCGCGGGCCAACGACGTCTGCTGCTGAGCGAGTTCGCGGCGCACCCGCTCCTCGACACGCCTGTCGACGCGCTCTGTCACCTTCTCGATGAACGAGTCGATGAGTTCCGACTCGTACTCCGCTCCCAGATCCTTGCGGGCCTGCAAGGTGGCGGAGAGTTCTTTGCTGAGTTCCGGGTCGCGGGCGTCCATACGCTCACGGTAGAGAGCCCGGCAGGTGGGCGACACTGGGGTTAGCCCCCGATTTTCCCGGGGGCCAGCCGTCCGGAGGAGGACCATTCCATGGCCGACGTACCGCTGCTGACCGCCCTTCACGGGGGCGCCGACCGGGCGGACGCGGTGACCGTCGACGGGCGGAGCTGCTCGTACGGGGACCTGCTGGGAGCGGCCGGCGCGGTCGCCAGGCGGGTGGCGGGGGCCGAGGCCTTCGCGGTCAGGGCCACGGCGTCCCTGGAGACGGTGGCGGCGGTGGTCGGCGGACTGCTCGCCGGGGTGCCCGTGGTGCCGCTCGCGCCGGACGCGGGTCCCGCGGAGAGCGAGCACATCCTGCGGGACTCCGGCGCCGAGGTCGTGCCGGTGGACTTCGCGGAGCGCGCGGACTTCCCGGTGTCCGCCGTTCCGCCGCCCGGCCACGCGAACGCGTCCCACGGGCGCACCTACCGGGGCGCGGCCCTGGTGCTCTACACCTCGGGGACGACCGGGCCGCCCAAGGGCGTGCTGATCTCGCGCGCGGCCATCGCGGCCGACCTCGACGCACTGGCGCAGGCGTGGCAATGGACCGCGGAGGACACCCTGGTCCACGGACTGCCGCTGTTCCACGTCCACGGCCTGGTGCTCGGCGTCCTGGGTGCCCTGCGCACCGGCAGCCGGCTGGTGCACACCGGCCGGCCCACCCCGCAGGCGTACGCGGCGGCGGGCGGCAGCCTCTACTTCGGGGTGCCCACGGTGTGGCACCGGGTGGCGCGCGACGAGGCCGCGGCAAGGGCGCTGGCCGGCGCGCGGCTGCTGGTGTCGGGCAGCGCGCCGCTGCCCGCGCCCGTCTTCCGCGACCTGCGGGCGCTGACCGGCCAGGCGCCGGTGGAGCGCTACGGCATGACGGAGACGCTGATCACCGTGAGCGCGCGGGCCGGGGGCGCGCGTACGCCGGGCGCGGTCGGCACCGCGCTGCCCGGCATCGCCACCCGCATCGCCGACGCCGTCGACGGTGTCGGTGAACTCCAGGTGAAAGGTCCCACGCTCTTCGACGGCTATCTGGGGCGGCCGGAAGCGACGGCGGCGTCGTACACCGCGGACGGCTGGTTCCGTACCGGCGACATCGCGGCGATCGGGGCGGACGGCACGCACCGGATCGTCGGCCGGGCCTCGACCGACCTGATCAAGTCCGGCGGCTACCGGATCGGCGCGGGCGAGGTGGAGAACGCCCTGCTCGACCATCCGGCGGTGCGGGAGGCGGCCGTCGTCGGGGCGCCGCATCCGGACCTGGGGCAGGAAGTCGTCGCCTATGTGGTGGCAGACGGTGTGAGCGCCGCTGAGCTGACGGACTTCGTCGCGTCGCGACTGTCGGTGCACAAGCGGCCGCGCACGGTCCGCTTCCTCGCCGAACTGCCGCGCAATGCCATGGGCAAGCCCCAAAAGCGGTTGCTGCCTCCGGCCTGACCGGGGTAGGGCTTAGGGCAACAGGCCTGCTCGGACGGGTCGCCCCGGTGGCGTGGGACACCCGACCCCGGGGTTGCTCCTAGCCGGGCGGCAAGTAAGCTCAAGCCTCAGACACGATGCCCGCACCAACCGGGCGGCCCGCCCCGGCCGCCCGGGTCGCCGATACCCCGGTCCCGCTCCGACGGGTGGCGGTGATACGTCCTGCCATGGAGGCAGCACCGCATGTTCCACCGCATTGGACGCACAGTCGTCCGCCATCCCGTATGGACCATCGTCGCGTGGGTGATCGCGGCCGTCGCGATCATCGCGACGGCGCCGAGCCTGCCGTCCAACAGCGACGAGAGCAGCTTCCTGCCCAGCAGCTATGAATCCATCAAGGCCATGGACCTGCAGGAGAAGGCCTTCCCCTCGGCCTTCAGCCCGTCCGCGATCGTCCTGTACGAGCGGGCCGACCACGGCAAGCTGACGGCGACCGACAAGGCCGACATCGCCAAAATCACCAAGGGACTCGGTCAGAAGAAGATCGACCAGGTCCAGAAGGTGACCGACGGCACGCCGTCCAAGGACGGCAAGTTCGACACCGCGCTGGTCCAGATGGACAAGAAGTCGCAAGGCCAGCCGAAGCAGGCCGATGCGGCGAAGGCGCTGCGTGACGACTCCACGGCGCTGGCCAAGGGCACCGCACTCAAGGTGCAGGTCGGCGGTCAGGCCGCACAGAACCTCGACCAGCAGGACGCGGGCAAGACCTCCGACGCAGTGGCGCTGATCGGCTCGCTGCTGATCATCATCATCACGCTGGCGATCATCTTCCGGTCCCCACTGATCGCCGTCATGCCGCTGATCCTGCTCGTCGGTGTGGTCTTCACGGTCGCCAACGCCCTGATCGCCGACGCCACCAAGGTCTTCGGACTGCAGGCCAACAGCTCGATCTCGGCGCTGCTGATCGTGGTGGTGCTGGGCGTCGGCACCGACTACTTCCTCTTCCTGATGTTCCGCTACCGGGAACGGCTGCGGGCGGGTGACGAACCCAAGGAAGCGATGATCAACAGTGTCACCCGGGTCGGCGAGGCCATCGCCTCGGCGGCCGGCGCGGTCATCATCGCCTTCTGCGCGCTGGCGCTGTCCACCCTGGGCTTCCTCACCCAGCTCGGCCCGGCCCTGGCCATCCTGGTGGCCGTCACCTTGGTGGCGGGGCTGACGCTCTTCCCGGCGATCTGCTCGCTGATCCCGCCGCGCATCCTGTTCTGGCCCGGCAAGAAGTGGGACCAGGAGCCCACCGGCACCCGCTTCGCCTCCATCGGCAAGCTGGTCGGCCGCAGGTCCGGAATGGTGGCGATCGTCTCCGGCCTGGTGATGGTGCTGCTCGCGCTCGGAACCCTCGGCTACAAGGCGTCCTACGACCTGGCGTCCGGCTCGATCCCGAAGACCAAGGAGTCGATGGTCGTCCAGGACACCCTGTCCACGGCGTACTCCGCCGGAGCCGCCGAGCCGACCAACGTCTACCTCACCAGCACCGCGGGCAAGCCGCTGCCGGCCGACTTCACCTCGTACGCCGACAAGCTGCGCGGGGCCGACGGGGTCGCGGACGTCACCTTCGACCAGAAGACCGACCTGAACAAGGCCGGGACCACGGCCAACTTCACCGTGACGCTCAAGTACGAGGCGGCGAGCGACCAGGCCATCAAGGCGGTCGGGGACGTCCGCACCGTCGCCCACGACAACGCGCCGCCCGGTACCGAGGCCTACGTCGGCGGTTCCTCGTCGGTCTTCAAGGACATCAACGCGGCCGTCAACCACGACTACCGCACGGTCTTCCCGGTGGCCGCGGTGCTC
The DNA here is from genome assembly GCF_036815005.1 of Streptomyces sp. IBSBF 2435. NCBI lineage: Bacteria > Bacillati > Actinomycetota > Actinomycetes > Kitasatosporales > Streptomycetaceae > Streptomyces > Streptomyces sp. IBSBF 2435. The sequence goes on from NZ_JAJSYW010000009.1 coordinate 13,961, forward strand.
ATCATGGTCATCCTGGGCCTGCTGCTGCGCAGTGTGGTCGCGCCCTGGTACCTGATCGCGTCGGTCGGCCTCGGCTTCGGCGCGACGCTCGGCGCGACGGTGCTGATCTTCGGCCGCGGCGACGGGCTGATCTTCCTGCTGCCGATCATCATGTACCTGTTCGTGGTCGCCATCGGCACGGACTACAACATCCTGATGATCGCGCGGCTCAGGGAAGAGGCCAGAGAAGGCCGCGACCCGCGTGAGGCGGCCAGCATGGCGCTGCGGCACGCGGGTCCGACGATCGGCGCGGCCGGCCTGATCCTCGCGGCGACCTTCGCCACGCTGATGCTGTCGGGCAACGCCTTCCTGACCCAGATGGGCTTCGCGGTCGCCTTCGGCATCGTGGTGGCGGCCTTCGTGATGGCGATGTTCTTCACGCCGAGCCTCACCGCGCTGATCGGTCACGCGGCCTGGTGGCCGGGGCACGCCGACCGGGCCGAGCCGCTGGAGGCCGGGGCCGCGACAGCGGGCGGCACCGGTGACGCACACGATACGGAGCTGGACGAGTCCCGGCGGCGCTGAGCTGCTGCTTCGCCGGCGGCAGCCGGGTTGTCCACAGGGCCGGACAGGTGTCGATCACCTGTCCGGCCCTTTCGGTTACGCTGAGGCAGCAGCCAGTGACCGGCACTCCCGGGCGGGCGCTGCCCGGCATGGTCGCGGCTCTTGCCCGAACTGCATACCGTCATGCAGAGTCTTGGGCGAGTGAATAAGTGCCGGTGGACGGGGTCAGGGATGAACGGCGATGGGTAGTGCGGCCGGGGCCGAGCAGGGGACCGCGACCGGCGGCGCGTGCCGGCTGCTGAAGCTCTTCGAGGCGCACCGGCTGACACCCACGCAGCGCAGGATCGCGCACTGCCTGGTGCGCAGAGCCGTCGACGCGCCCTTCCTGTCCAGCGTGGAGGTGGCCGAACTCGCGGGCGTCAGCCAGCCGTCCGTGACCCGCTTCGCGGTGGCGCTCGGCTTCGACGGCTATCCGGCGCTGCGCAAGCACCTGCGCGAGGTGCCGTCGTCCGCCGCGCCGGACGCGGCGGGCGGCAACGAGTACCAGCAGGCGGTGCACGCCGAGATCGAGAATCTGCGGCATCTCGCGGCGCTGCTCGCCGACCCGGGGCCGGTCGCCCGGGCCGGCGCGCTGCTCGCCGGCTCGGTGCCGCTGCCGGTGCTCGGGCTGCGGGCGGCCGGGGCGCAGGCCCGCGGGTTCGCCTATTTCGCGGCCAAGGTCCACCCGGACGTGCGGCTGCTGGACGAGGGCGGCACGATGCTCGCCGACCGGATCGACGCGGCGGCGCGCGCGGGGGCCGGCGCGCTGCTCTGCTTCGCGCTGCCCCGGCACCCGCGGGAGGTGGTCGACGCGCTGGCCCACGCGCAGGAGGCGGGGCTGACCGTGGTCACCGTGGCTGACAGCGCGTTCGCGCCGGTCGCCGCGCACAGCGACGTGCTGCTGCCGGCCGCCGTCGGGACGGGCCTGGCGTTCGACACCGCGTGCGCGCCGATGCTGCTCGGCCGGGTGCTGCTGGAGTCGATGTGCGACGAACTTCCGGACGCGCAGGCGCGGCTGGAGGAGTTCGACACGCAGGCCGCGGCGCGCGGGGTCTTCGCGGAGTGAAGGGCGCCGGCCGTTCGCGGTGCGGCCGGACGAGTACGTCTTAACGAAAATCTGAGAATCGCGAAGTAACCTCCCCAGCACTTGTCAGGCGATGCCGTGCGGTGGACACGGCGGGGAGGAGGCGCGACGTGGTGCGCGGGGCCTACACATTGGCGCGGGTGGCGGTGGCGGTACGGACGGCGGGGACCTGGCTGTGGTGGCTGGGTGTCGTCGCGGCGGTGCCCGGAACCGCGGTGACCTTCAGTCCCACCGGACGGCGGATCGGCGTACTCGCCGGCGCCGCCCTCTTCATCATCGCGGCGGTGGCCGCGTTCGTCGTACGCGGCGGCCGGCACACCGCCCGCGCCGAGGCGGCGACCAGGGCCGCGAAGGGGGTCTTCCTCCAGGACCGCAGGGTCACCGCCCGCGCCTGGTCGCGGCGGCGCCGGTGGTGGCTCGTCGCGGCCTTCGCCGTGGCGGCGGCCTCCTCCGCCGTCCTGCCCTGCGCGGGCGGGATGCTCCTCGCCGGCCTCGGTGCCGGGCTGTTCGCGAGGTCGCTGCGGCTCGCGCGGATCGAACGGGACAGGGACGCGCTGCTGTGGGTCCGCCCCGACGGCGACCCCGCCGCCTACCAGCTCACCGGCACGGCCGCGGGGGACGCCGCACCCGGCGGCGCCCGTCGCCGACGGGGCTGAGCCGCTGCCAGGGCGGCGCTACGGCTGGAGCGGGGGGACGTCCGCGCCGCTCTCGGTGAGCAGGTCGGCGAGGGTCTGGGCCGGGCGGACCGGTGAGAATGCGGGCGCGGCGCCCGATCCGGCGGTGTAGGCCCAGACGGCGGGCCGGGGCAGCGAGTTGTAGGCGAAGTGCGTCGAGAAGTAGTAGGCGCCGGTGTCCAGCAGCGCGACATGGTCGCCCGCGTCCAGCCGGGGCAGGGCGCGGCCGCGGGCGACCAGATCCCCGGCGAAGCAGCAGGGTCCTGCCACGTCCTGGATTACCGGCTCGCCGGTCTTGCGGCGGCCTGCGGGGTCGAGGGCGAGCACCCGCAGCGGCCAGGAGTCCGGCGCGAAGACGGTACGGGTGGCGACCTGCGCGCCGGCGTGGGTGACCGCTATGGCCCGGCCGCCGGCGGACTTGGCGTACTCGACCCGGGCCAGGACGGTGCCGTGCTTGGCCAGCAGCGCGCGGCCGAATTCGGTGACGATGCCGTAGCGACCGTCGAAGAGGCCGGGGACCTCCGTACGCAGCAGGTCGGCGTAGTCGCCGAAGGTCGGCGTGATCTCGTCGGAGCCGAAGTTGACGGGCAGGCCGCCGCCGATGTCCAGGACGGTGACCTGCCGGCGGCCGGCGGCGGCGTTGATCCGTTCCGCAAGGTCGTAGGCGGCCCTGACGCCGGCGGCCATCAGCGGCAGCGGCACCCCCTGGGAGCCGGTGTGGGTGTGGAGGCGGTTCAGCCAGGGGCGTTCGGTGTACGTGCGCAGCACCCAGTCCTCGGCGCCCGGGTCGCGCAGGGCCACGCCGAATTTGGAGGTGGCCGTCGCGGTGCTCATCGCGTCGATGCTGCCGCCGCCGACCTGCGGGTTGACCCGCAGCCCGATGGGGGAGGGGGAGGGCGCGGCGGCCAGCAGGGCGTCGATCCTGGCGATCTCCTGCGGATTGTCGGCGTTGACGGCGATACCGAGGGCCAGCGCCTCGCGCAGTTCCGCGGTGGTCTTGGCGGGGGAGTCGAGCACGGTGCGCCGCGGCGGGATACCGGCGGCGCGGGCCAGGGCGAGTTCGCCGGGGCTGGCCACTTCGGCGCCGAGCCCGTACTGCCCGAGCAGCGCCAGGACCGGTACCAGGGACGCGGCCTTCACGGCGAAGGTGTGCTCGACGGCCACCCCGGGAGTGGCGAAGGCCGCGTGCAGGGAGGTCGCCGCCTGCCGGATGCCGGCGGTGTCCAGCAGTCCGACGACTGGTTCCGCCTCGCTCACCAGGCCGTTTTCCACCGCTGACCGCAGCGCGTCGTCCCGGCGTACCGCCCCCTCGTCCGTCATGGACGCCATCCCACCATCCCGGCGGGGCGCGACGCCACCGCGTCGGCCCCGGGTGCGAGCTTGTTGACTAGGGCTATTCAGCTGGCCAGGATGTGAATATTCACTGCCATGACGAGGAGGCCGCACCGATGACGGGACCGAGGCCGGTACGCGCGCCGCGCGGTACGGAACTGAGCGCTCTGGGCTGGCAGCAGGAAGCCGCCCTGCGCATGCTGCAGAACAACCTCGACCCCGAGGTGGCCGAGCACCCCGACAAGCTCGTCGTCTACGGCGGCACCGGCAGGGCCGCCCGCGACTGGAACAGCTTCGACGCGATGGTCAGCACCCTGCGCGGCCTGAAGCAGGACGAGACGATGCTGGTCCAGTCCGGCCGCCCGGTCGGCGTCATGCAGACCCACGAGTGGGCGCCCCGCGTCCTGATCGCCAACTCCAACCTGGTCGGCGACTGGGCCACCTGGGAGGAGTTCCGCCGCCTCGAAGCACTCGGCCTGACGATGTACGGCCAGATGACCGCGGGTTCGTGGATCTACATCGGCACCCAGGGCATCCTCCAGGGCACCTACGAGACCTTCGCCGCTGTCGCCGCCAAGCGGTTCGGCGGCTCGCTCGCCGGGACGATCACCCTCACCGCGGGACTCGGCGGCATGGGCGGCGCCCAGCCGCTCGCCGTCACCATGAACGGCGGCGTGGCCATGTGCGTCGACGCCGACCCGCGCGCCATCGACCGCAGGATCGAGCACCGCTACCTCGATGTGCGCGCCGACTCCCTCAACCACGCGCTGCGCCTGGCCACCGAGGCCCGCGACGCGCGCCGGCCGCTGTCCATCGGAATCCTCGGCAATGCGGCGGAGCTGGTGCCGCAACTGCTGGCCCTCCAGGCGCCCATCGACATCGTCACCGACCAGACGTCGGCCCACGACCCGCTGGCTTACCTCCCGCTGGGTGTCGAGCTCGCCGACATGGCCGACTACGCCGCCGCCGAGCCCGCCGAATTCACCCAGCGCGCCCGCGAGTCGATGGCCCGGCACGTCGAGGCGATGGTCGGCTTCCAGGACGCGGGCGCGGAGGTCTTCGACTACGGCAACTCCATCCGCGGCGAGGCGCAACTCGCAGGCTACGAGCGGGCCTTCGCCTTCCCCGGCTTCGTCCCCGCCTACATCCGCCCGCTGTTCTGCGAGGGCAGGGGCCCTTTCCGCTGGGCGGCGCTGTCCGGCGACCGAGGCGACATCCACCGCACCGACCGCGCCATCCTCGACCTCTTCCCGGAGAACGAGTCGCTGGCCCGCTGGATCAAGCTGGCCGGTGAACGCGTCCACTTCCAGGGCCTGCCGGCCCGCATCTGCTGGCTCGGCTACGGTGAACGCGACCGGGCGGGCGAGCGCTTCAACGAGATGGTCGCCGACGGCACCCTCAAGGCCCCGATCGTGATCGGCCGCGACCACCTCGACTGCGGCTCCGTCGCCTCCCCCTACCGCGAGACCGAGGCCATGCTCGACGGCTCCGACGCCATCGCCGACTGGCCGCTGCTCAACGCCATGGTCAACGTCGCCTCCGGCGCGTCCTGGGTGTCGATCCACCACGGCGGCGGCGTCGGCATCGGCCGCAGCATCCACGCGGGCCAGGTCACCGTCGCCGACGGCACCCCGCTCGCGGCGGAGAAGATCCGCCGGGTGCTCACCAACGACCCGGGCATGGGCGTCGTCCGCCATGTCGACGCGGGCTACGACCGGGCCGCCGAGGTCGCGGCCGAGCGTGACGTCCGGGTCCCGATGCGGGAATCCTCGTGACGCCCGGCGCCGCGGGCGCCGGCTTCCACACGATGTGGCGGGAGCTGGCCGCGATCGGCCGGCACGCCGGGTCCGGCGGCTACCGCCGCTACGCGTGGACGCCGGCCGACGCGGACTGCCGGGAGTGGTTCCGCGAGCAGGCCGCGGCCCGTGGGCTGGCGTACGAGACCGACCGCAACGGCAACCAGTGGGCCTGGCTCGGCGATCCCGCGGCGGGCGACGCGGTGGTCACCGGCTCCCATCTGGACTCCGTCCCCGACGGCGGCGCCTTCGACGGGCCGCTCGGCGTCGTCTCCTCCTTCGCCGCCCTCGACGAGATCCGCAACCGCGGCGCCCGGCCGCGCAGGCCGCTCGCGGTCGTCAACTTCGTGGACGAGGAGGGCGCCCGCTTCGGCCTGGCCTGTGTCGGGTCCCGGCTGACCGCCGGCCGGCTGGCCCCGCAGGACGCCAGGGAGCTGACCGACGCCGACGGGGTGAGCCTCGCGCAGGCCATGGAGAAGGCCGGGCAGGACCCGGCCGCGATCGGCCCCGACGAGGAACGGCTGGCCCGCGTCGGCGCCTTCGTGGAACTGCACGTCGAGCAGGGCCGCGCCCTGGACCTCCAGGACCGGCCGGTGGGCGTCGCCTCGGCGATCTGGCCGCACGGCCGCTGGCGCTTCGACTTCCGCGGCGAGGCCAACCACGCCGGCACCACCCGGCTCGACGACCGCCACGACCCGATGCTGACGTACGCCAACACGGTGCTGGCCGCCAGGAAGAAGGCCCGGCTGGCCGGCGCGCTCGCCACCTTCGGCAAGGTCGCGGTGGAGCCCAACGGCGTCAACGCCATCGCCTCGCTGGTCCGCGGCTGGCTGGATTCGCGGGCCGCGGACGAGGACACCCTCGCCGAGGTCGTGGCCGCGATCGAGCAGGCGGCGAGGGAGCGCGGCGCCCGGGACGGCGTCGAGGTGAGCGTCGTGCGCGAGTCGTTCACCCCGGTGGTGGAGTTCGCCCATGAGCTGCGTGATCGCCTTGCTGCCCTGCTCGGAGCGGGTGCGCGGGTACCCGTTCTGCCGACAGGCGCGGGACACGACGCCGGAATCCTCTCCTCGGCCGTCCCGACCGCCATGCTGTTCGTACGCAACCCCACCGGCGTCTCGCACTCCCCGGCAGAAAGCGCGGCCGAGGACGACTGTGCCGCCGGAGTGTCCGCGCTCGCCGACGTATTGGAAGGTCTCGCGTGCAGGTGACGTACTGGCTGGAACACGCCTGGCTCGGCACACACGCCGAACCGGGCATCGCCCTGACCGTGGCCGACGACCGGATCGCCGAGGTCCGCACCGGAGTCGAACGCCCGCCCGCCGGCGCGGCCGTGCTGCGCGGCCTGACCCTGCCGGGCCTGGCCAACGCCCACAGCCACGCCTTCCACCGGGCGCTGCGCGGCAGCGCGCAGATCGGCGCGGGGGCGGCGCAGACCGGCGGCGAACGGGCCGGCACCGCGCTGTCGGCGCCGACGTCCTTCTGGAGCTGGCGCGACGTCATGTACGACGTCGCACGGGTGCTCGACCCGGACAGCTACTTCACCCTCGCCCGTGCCGTCTACGCCGAGATGGCGCTGGCCGGCATCACCTGCGTCGGCGAATTCCACTATCTGCACCACCAGGGCGACGGCACGCCCTACGACAACCCCAACGCCATGGGCGAGGCGCTGATCGCCGCCGCGGGTGAGGCCGGCATCCGGATCACCCTGCTGGACACCGCCTATCTGCACGGCGGTTTCACCCGCACCTCCTACCGCCCGCTGGAGGGGCCGCAGCTGCGCTTCGGCGACGGCACCGCCGACCGCTGGTACGACCGCTGGTCGCAGCTCAAGGGCGAAGGGCACGCGAAGATCGGCGCCGCCGTCCACTCGGTGCGGGCCTTCTCCGACCGTGACGGCTACCGGCTCCTCGCCGAGCGCACCGCCGAAGTGCCCACCCACATCCACCTGTCGGAGCAGACCGCCGAGAACGACGCCTGCCTCGCGCTGCACGGCCGCAGCCCGACCCGGCTGCTGGCCGACTCCGGCTTCTGGCGGCGCAATACGACCGCTGTGCACGCCACCCACCTCACCGCGGGCGACATCGCGCTGCTCGGCGGCGCGGGCAGCACCGTGTGCATGTGCCCCACCACCGAGCGGGACCTGGCCGACGGCATCGGCCCGGCACCGCAATTGCGGCGCGCCGGCTGCCCGATGAGCCTGGGCAGCGACAGCCACGCGGTCATCGACATGTTCGAGGAGGCGCGGGCGGTGGAGCTGAACGAGCGGCTCCGGGCCAGGACCCGCGGCCACTGGACCGCGGCCCAGCTGCTGCGCGCGGCCACCGAGGACGGCCACGCCAGCCTCGGCTGGCCCGACGCGGGACGCCTGGAGGCGGGCGCGCTCGCCGACTTCACCACCGTCGCGCTGGACTCGGTGCGCACCGCGGGGCCGCCGCCCCGGCTGGCCGGCGAGACCGCGGTATTCGCCGCGACGGCGGCCGACGTACGGCACACCGTGGTGGGCGGACGGCAGATCGTCCGCGACGGGCAGCACCAGCTCGTCCAGGACGTACCGGCCGCGCTCGCCGCCGCGATCGGCGCCATCCGCGACTGACCCGCACCCGACACCCGGACCCCGACCCGTAACCCGACCCGGACCCCGCCTCGCGGCACCGGCCGGTGAAAGCACAGGAGATGACGACGACCGGCACGGCGACCAGCACGGTCATCACCAACATCGGCGCTGTGGTCACCAACGATCCCTCCCGTTCCACGACCGGCGGCAGCGACCCCCTCGGGCTGATCCCCGGCCCCGCGGCCGTCGTCGTCGTCGGCGACCGCATCGCCTGGGTCGGTGCTTCCAGCAAAGCACCCGCCACCGACAACCGGCTCGACGCCGGCGGGCGGGCGCTGCTGCCCGGTTTCGTGGACTCCCACGCGCACCTGCTCTTCGCCGGCGACCGCGGCGCCGAATTCGCCGCCCGGATGTCCGGCCGGCCCTACACCGCGGGCGGCATCCGCACCACGGTCGCCGCCACGCGCGCCGCCCCCGACGCGGCCATCACCGCCACCCTCACCCGTCTCCTGGCCGAGGCGCTCGGGCAGGGCACCACCACCCAGGAGACCAAGTCCGGTTACGGCCTCACCACCCGCGACGAGGCCCGCGCCCTGGAGATCGCCGCCCGGCACACCGACGAGGTCACCTATCTCGGCGCGCATGTCGTCGCCCCCGAATTCGCCGACGACCCGGCCGGATACGTCGCCCTGGTCACCGGCGAGATGCTGGACGCGTGCGCCCCGCACGCCCGCTGGGTCGATGTCTTCTGCGAGCGCGGCGCCTTCGACGGCGACCAGGCCCGCGCCGTCCTCACCGCGGGAATGTCCCGCGGCCTGACCGCGCGGGTGCACGCCAACCAGCTGGGCCACGGCCCCGGTGTGCAGCTCGCCGTCGAACTGGGCGCCGCCTCGGCCGACCACTGCACCCACCTGACCGATGCCGACGTCGCCGCGCTCGCCGACGCCGCGGGCACCACCGTGGCCACGCTGCTGCCCGGCGCGGAATTCTCCACCCGTGCCCGCTACCCCGACGCCCGCCGGCTGCTCGACGCCGGGGCCACCGTGGCACTGTCCACCGACTGCAACCCCGGCTCGTCCTTCACCACGTCCATGCCGTTCTGCATCGCGGTGGCGGTGCGCGACATGGGCATGACCCCGGACGAGGCGGTGCACGCCGCCACCTATGGCGGCGCGCGCGCTCTGCGGCGCAGTGACATCGGCCGGATCGCCCCGGGCGCCCGCGCCGATCTGCTGCTGCTCGACGCGCCCAGCCACGTCCACCTCGCCTACCGCCCGGGAGTGCCCCTGGCGGCGGCGGTGTGGAAGGACGGTGTGCTGCGCGGACGCGGCACCGGCGGCGGCCTATTCCTCGACGAGCAGCCCGCGGCGCAGCCGTGACAGCGTCCGGGTGAGCAGCCGCGACACGTGCATCTGCGAGATGCCCAGCTCGTCGCCGATCTCGGCCTGCGTCAGGTTGCCGACGAAGCGCAGCGACAGGATGGCCCGGTCGCGCTGCGGCAGCCCGGCGATCAGCGGCTTGAGCGACTCGACGTATTCGACGCCCTCGATCTCGGGCGCCTCGTAGCCGATCCGGTCGGCGAGCGCGCCCTCCGGGTCGTCCTCGGCGGGCTGGGCGTCCAGCGAGCTGGCCGTGTAGGCGTTGCTCGCCGCCATGCCCTCGATGACCTCGTCCTCCGGCAGGTCCAGCCGGGCGGCCAGCTCGCGCACGGTCGGCGTGCGGTCCAGTTGCTGGGCCAGCTCGTCGCCTGCCTTCGCCAGGTCCAGGCGCAGCTCCTGGAGCCGCCGCGGGACCCGTACCGACCAGCTGGTGTCGCGGAAGAAGCGCTTGATCTCACCGACGATCGTCGGCATCGCGAAGGTCGGGAATTCGACCCCCCGGCTCAGCTCGAACCGGTCGATCGCCTTGATCAGGCCGATCGTGCCGACCTGGATGATGTCCTCCATCGGCTCGCTGCGGGTGCGGAACCGGGAGGCCGCGAATTTCACCAGCGCGAGATTCAGCTCGACCAGGGTGTTGCGGACGTACGCGTGCTCCTCGGTGCCCTCCTCCAGCCCGTGCAGGCGGGCGAAGAGGGTCTTGGACAGGGCGCGCGCGTCGACCGGCCCGATCTCGTCGTACGGGGGAATCTCCGGGAGCCCCTCAAGCCCCTCGAACTGCTCCAGCACATGGTTCTCGTGATCCAGGCCGAGCCGGGGTGCCATATGGTCCTCCCTTTCCTGCGGCGCCGGCTGCGCGCCGATGCCGTATCTCCACCCCTACGCCTGTTGCCTGGGGCTTCGCAAGTTGTGGGGGAGTCCTGGGCGATTTGTCCGTCCCGTCGCTCACACACCGCATACGGTGGGTCATTTTGCGTGAAATCGCCCGGGTCCCGTGCGGCTACGTCAGAGTGACGACTACCGTCTCACTTGCGAACCGCGTAGGGTCTGGGACGCGTCATCACGAAGGGCGAAGGAGCGAAAATGGACCGCGAAGCGGTCGACACCGCCGGCCTCGGCCGGCTTCATGTCGAGGTCGCGCACAATGGCCACACCGCGGTCTTCACTCCGGCGGGTGAGCTTGATCATCACACCGCGGATCTGCTGAGCGAACCGCTCGGCGCCGCCGTGGACGCCGGTGCGAGCCGGCTGGTGGTCGACTGCTCGCAGCTGGAGTTCTGCGACTCGACGGGACTCAACGTCCTGCTGAGCGCGCGGCTGCGGGCCGAGGCGAACGGCGGCGGCGTGCACCTGGCCGCCATGCAGCCGACTGTCGCCCGGGTGCTGGAGATCACCGGCGCCGAGGCGGTCTTCACCCTGCACGACACACTTGACCAGGCACTCCAGGAGTAAAGGGATGCGAGCGGGGGCGGGACACGGACAGGGTGCCGGACGGCACCCGAGGTTTCGTGGTCTCCCGGACGTGTTCCGGGAGATCCATCGGGCAGAAGAAGGTCGGACCCAGTCGTACATCCGTGAGGTGAGGCCTAGATGAGCACCACCCGGCCCTTCGCCGCGGATGACCGTGGCCCCGACGCGGGCGACGGCGCCCAGCAGGGCGAGACAGGAGCGCGCGAGCCGGAGACCGTACGGCGGCTCCAGCTCAGCGGCGAAAGCGGCATAGTGCCCCGCGCCCGGGACTTCACCCGCCAGGCGCTGCGGGAGTGGGGCTGGCTGCCGGCCGCGTCCGCCGACCGCAGGGCCGCCGCCGAGGACGTCCTGCTGGTGGTGTCCGAGCTGGTCACCAATGCCTGCCTGCACGCCGGAGGCCCCGAGGAGCTGCTGCTGCGCCGCGGCGACAAGTCGCTGCGCCTCGAAGTGGTCGACGGCGGCGACGGCGAGCCCGCCCCGCGCACCCCGCACCGGGCCGGCCGCCCTGGCGGCCACGGCATGTTCATAGTCCAGCGGCTGTGTCTGGACTGGGGCGTCGTCCGCAGAACCGATCAGCCGGGAAAGACCGTCTGGGCCGAACTCGCGGCCCCGTCCTGACCCGCGGTACGCCCTCGGACCCGTGGTGAGTCCGCGGCCTGGGGGCGTCCGCCGGTACGGCCCCGGACTCTCTGTGCACGTCCGCGGTACGAGGCGGGCGCCGCACGTGTCCGTCGCTCCGTCCGCGTACGCCTGCCGATACGGGCAGATGCCGCGCCTGCGCGGGTACGTCCGCCCGTACAGGGGCGGATACCGCGCCAGACCTCCCGCGTGAGTCCGCCCACTCGTACGCCCCGCCGGCGCCGTCCTCATGCCCGCAGCACCCGCGTCAGCGCCGCGAGCGCCGCGGGATAGCCGCCCTCGCCCGGGGTGCCGTAGCCGACGATCAGGCCCTGCGGGCGGCCGGGAGCCGGCCGGACCGTGCCCTCCGCGGTGTGCCAGTGCCCGCCCAGGGCGCCGACGGCGAGACCCTCGGCCGCGGCCCTGCGCAGCGCCTCCGCCTCGTCCGGGCCGTCCTGCGGCAGGCTCACCAGCGCGTGCAGCCCGGCCGCGATGCCCCGCACCCCGACGCCCGGGCACCCCGCGGCGCCGGTCAGCCGGGCGACCAGCAGGTCCCGGCGGCGCCGGTAGCGCAGCCGGGCGGCCCGCACGTGCCGGTCGTAGGCGTGGTCGGCGATCAGCTCGGCCAGCGTCAACTGGCCGATGGCCCCGGTGTGGTAGTCGCTGTAGAGCTTGGCCTCGGTGACCGGCCGCACCAGCTGCGGCGGCAGCACCATCCAGCCGAGCCGCAGCGCGGGCCCCAGCGTCTTCGACGCGGTGCCGACGTAGACCACATGGTCGGGCGCGGTGCCCTGCAACGCGCCCACCGGCTGCCTGTCGTAGCGGAATTCACCGTCGTAGTCGTCCTCGACCACGACGCCGCCGGTTTCCCGCGCCCAGGCGGTGAGCGCGTGGCGGCGGGCCGGGTGCAGGGTGACGCCGGTCGGGTACTGGTGGGCGGGGGTGACCACCACCGCGTCCATCCGCGGCAGGTCCGCGCCAGCGCCCCGCTCGTCGACCGGCACCGGCACCACCCGGCCGCCGGCCTGCCGGACCACCTCGCGGTGGAAGGGCAGCCCCGGGTCCTCCATGCCGACCACAGGACCGGCGCCCGTACGTCCCGGCGCACCGCCCAGCACCCCCGTCAGCAGTGCCAGGCCCTGCACGTATCCCGAGACGACCACGATCCGGTCCGGTTCCGCGACCACCCCCCGGGTCCTGCCCAGGTATTCGGCCAGCACCGCTCTCAGCTCCGGCCTGCCGCGCGGGTCGCCGTAGCCGTAGGCCGCGGACGGGACGGCGGCCAGCGCGCGGCGGGTGGCGCGCAGCCAGGCGGAGGTGGGGAAGGACGCCACATCGGGGCTGCCCGGGCGCAGGTCGTGCAGCGGCGGCCGGGCGGCGGAGGAACGGCCGGGCGCGGGCGCCGACGGCCCCCGCGGGCGGTCCGCGACCACCGTGCCCGAGCCCTGACGGGCGGTCAGGTACCCCTCGGCGGTGAGCTGGTCGTAGGCGGCCTTGACCGTGCCGCGGGACAGCCCGGTCTCCGCGGCCAGCCTGCGGCTGGACGGCAGCCGGCTGCCCGGGGCGAGCCGCCCGCCGCGCACGGCCTCGCGCAGCGCCCGCTCAAGGCCCGCGCGGCGCCCGTGCGGAGTGCCGGACGGCAGGTCGAGATGCAGGTCCACGCCGGATTCCCTGCGCTCTGCGGCGGCGGAAGTGGGCCATGGATCGTCCATGGAAGTGGACCTTATCCGCGTTCCACTCCGGCCGTAGATTCGCTGTCATGAGCACCGAGACCACTGACACCCCCGGCGCTGCGAGCGCCACCGCCCAGCCTGTTGTCGTCCCCGCCGTCCGCCTCGCCGTGGACACCCTCGTCCCGCACGCCAACCGCGCCATGAACGCGCTGGACGCCGCGGCCCGCGACGTCGGCCTCGAAGCGCCGCTGCTCGAACTGGTCCGCGCCCGCGCCTCGCAGCTGAACGGCTGTGCCTATTGCGTCGACACTCACGCGCGGGACGCGCGCGAGGGCGGCGAGAGCGAACGCCGCCTCTATGCGCTGCCGGTGTGGCGCGAGACCCCGTTCTTCACCGCCCGCGAGCGGGCGGCGCTGGAACTGACCGAGGCCGCCACCCGGCTCACCGACGGGCAGGTCGGCGACGATGTTTTCGCCCGGGCGGCCGCGCAGTTCAGCGAAAAGGAGCTGGCCGAACTCATCTGGGCGATCACCGTGATCAACGCCTGGAACAGGCTCGGCGCCACGGCGCGCCCGTGGCCGCTGTCCTGACGGCCGCCGCCCGGCACCGGGCGGCGCGCGGGCGCCGCAGGGGGCGTGAAGGGACTGCGGCGTACCACCACCTCGCACCCGGGGGGTGCGGTCTACCATCAAGCCCATGACCCGCGTACTTCTGGCCGAGGACGACGCATCCATCTCGGAACCGCTCGCGCGCGCACTGCGCCGCGAGGGCTACGAGGTCGAGGTGCGCGAGGACGGACCCACCGCGCTGGAGACGGCGTTGCTCGGTGCCGTCGACCTGGTGGTGCTCGACCTGGGCCTGCCCGGGATGGACGGCCTCGACGTATGTCGGCGGATCCGCACCGAGGGCCACACCTTCCCTGTGCTGGTGCTGACCGCCCGCGCCGACGAGGTCGACACGGTCGTCGGCCTGGACGCCGGGGCGGACGACTACGTGACCAAGCCCTTCCGGCTGGCCGAACTGCTGGCCCGGGTGCGCGCCCTGCTGCGGCGCGGCACCACCGAGCCCGCGCAGCCGTCCACCCACGGGGTGCGGATCGACGTCGAGTCGCACCGCGCCTGGATGGGCGACGACGAACTCCAGCTCACCGCAAAGGAGTTCGACCTGCTCCGGGTGCTGGTACGGGACGCGGGCCGGGTCGTCACCCGCGAGCAGCTGATGCGCGAGGTGTGGGACACCACCTGGTGGTCGTCCACCAAGACGCTGGACATGCACATCTCCTGGCTGCGCAAGAAGCTCGGCGACGACGCGGCCAATCCGCGGTACATCTCCACGGTTCGCGGGGTCGGTTTCCGGTTCGAGAAGAACTGACCCGCCGCCGCCGTGCGCCGTCGTCTGATCTCCTCCACGCTGGCCGTGGTGCTCGTCGTCATCGCCGTCTTCGGGCTGTCCCTGATCATCGTGGAGACCAGGACCATCGAGAGCAGCGCGCGCGACGGCGTCGAGTCCGAGGCCGTACGGCTGGTCGGGATCGTGGAGAACCGCATCCTGGCGGGGGAGAGCGTCGACGCCAAGGGCCTGGACCGGCAGATCGCCGCCGACCGCTACGCGGTGGTGCGGGTGCCGGACCGCCCCCTGGTGACCCTCGGGAACCGCCCCAGGGGCAAGGTCATCACCTCCACCCAGCGCGGTGACCACGGCGAGTCCGTCACCGTGGAGCAGCCGCGCTCCACGGTCAGCGAGGAGATCGGCCGCAATCTGCTGGTGATCCTGGCCGTCGCGCTGCTCGCCGTCCTCGCCGCGGTCGGCCTCGCCGTACGCCAGGCCATGAGGCTGGCCAGCCCGCTCAGCGACCTCGCCGCGACCGCCGAACGCCTCGGCTCCGGTGACCCGCGGCCCCGGCACCGCCGCTACGGCGTCCCCGAACTGGACCGGATCGCCGATGTCCTGGACTCCAGCGCCGAGCGCATCGGGCGGATGCTCACCGCCGAGCGCAGGCTCGCCTCCGACGCCTCGCACCAGCTGCGCACCCCGCTGACCGCGCTGTCGATGCGGCTGGAGGAGATCGTGGCCACCGACGACCAGGAGACGGTCAAGGAGGAGGCGACGATCGCGCTCGGCCAGGTGGAGCGGCTGACCGACGTGGTGCAGCGGCTGCTGACCAACGCGCGCGACCCGCGGACCGGCTCCGCGGTCTACTTCGACCTCGACGAGGTGATCAAGCAGCAGGTCGAGGAATGGCGCCCGGCGTATCAGAACGAGGGCAGGTCCATCGTCCGCTCCGGCACCCCCGCACTGCGGGCGGTCGGTACGCCGGGCGCGGTCGCGCAGGTGCTGGCCACCCTGATCGAGAACTCGCTGATGCACGGCTCGGGCACGGTCGGGCTGCGGACCCGGGTGACCGGGAACCAGGCGGTGGTCGAGGTCACCGACGAGGGCCGGGGGGTGCCGTCCGACCTGGGGGCGCGGGTCTTCGAGCGCACGGTCAGCGGCCGCAACTCCACCGGGCTCGGCCTCGCGCTCGCCCGCGATCTCGCCGAGGCGGACGGCGGCCGGCTCGAACTGCTCCAGCAGCACCCGCCGGTCTTCGCACTCTTCCTGGCCCGGGAGATGCAGCCACCGTCGCCGCGCGAGGACATCGTGAGCTGATCAGGCGGCGGCCCGCGTCAATCCGGCGGCAGGGCGCGGCCAGGCCGCGGGACGAGCGTCAGCCGTTGAGGTTGACGCCGTTGGCGTCGGCTTTCCTGGGCTTGCGCCGGACCCCGCCCGCCGCCTGGTCGGCGGCGGTGCCGTCCGCGGTCCCGTCCGCCGTCAGGAACGACTCGGCCTGCTCCACCGCGTCCCGCGCGGGGAGCCGCCGGAAGACCCAGGTGCGGTACGACCAGAAGCGGAAGAGCGTCGCGACACCGATACCGAGGAATTTGAACACGTTGCTCTGCAGCTGGCTGTCCCAGTGGAAGCCGTACGTCGCCACGAACAGCACGCCGTTCTCGATCACCATGCCGATGCAGCTGAAGAACAGGAAGAGCCCCAGCTCCTTGGTGCGGCCCGCCCGGTCCCGGTCCCGGTAGGTGAAGTAGCGGAATCCGACGTAGTTGAACGCGATCGACACCAGCGTCGCCAGGACGCTGGCGCGCACGGTCTGCAGCCCGGTGCTGTGCCGGACCAGGTTGAACACCCCGATGTTGACCAGGACGCCGGCGCCCCCCACCGCGCCGAATTTCGCGATCTCGCGGTACATCAGACTCAGCTTGACGCGCAGGGCGTGGAATCCGGTCATGGTGATCGCTCGGGCCCTGTCTGTCGGGTGGGTGGGTCGGTGAAGCGGGCTGCCGGGGACGGTTCGGGGTTCCCTCATGCTAACCGCCCCCTGGAAGACGCCGTAGGGCCGTCCGGCGTTCGGTCGGCCGCAAGGCCGATACCCTGGTAATGCCATCACCGGGGGACCGGCCCCCGTGCACCACCGGCAGGAAAAAACGTGACATTCCCCGTAGTCGGCATGGTCGGCGGCGGCCAGCTCGCCCGTATGACCCACGAGGCGGGCATCCCGCTCGGCATCAGGTTCAGGATTCTCAGCGACACGGCTCAGGACTCGGCCGCGCAGGTGGTCGCGGACGTCACCGTCGGCGACTACCGCGACCTCGACACCCTGCGGGCCTTCGCACAGGGCTGCGACGTGATCACCTTCGACCACGAGCATGTGCCGACCGAGCACCTGCGCGCCCTGGAGGCGGACGGCATCGTGGTACGCCCCGGCTCCGACGCCCTGGTGCACGCGCAGGACAAGGGCGTCATGCGCACCAGGCTCGCCGAGATCGGTGTTCCCTGCCCGCGCAACCGGATCGTCGCCGATCCGGCGGACGTCACACGCTTCGCGGGCGAGACCTCCGGATACCCGGTGGTCCTCAAGACCGTGCGCGGCGGCTACGACGGCAAGGGCGTGTGGTTCGTCCGCGCCGAGCAGGACGCGGCCGACGCCTTCCGGGCCGGTGTGCCGGTGCTCGCCGAGGAGAAGGTCGACTTCGTGCGCGAGCTGGCCGCGAACGTCGTGCGCTCGCCGCACGGCCAGGCGGTGGCGTATCCGGTGGTGGAGTCCGTGCAGGTCGACGGGGTGTGCGACACGGTGGTCGCGCCCGCGCCCGGGCTGCCCGACGAGCTGTCCGCGCAGGCGCAGCGCCTCGCGCTGACCGTGGCCCGAGAGCTGGGCGTGATCGGCCACCTCGCCGTCGAGCTGTTCGAGACCGCGGACGGCCGCATCCTGGTCAACGAACTGGCCATGCGCCCGCACAACAGCGGCCACTGGACCATCGACGGCGCCGTCACCTCGCAGTTCGCCAACCACCTGCGGGCCGTGCTCGACCTGCCGCTCGGCGACCCGCGCCCGCGCGCCCGCTGGACGGTGATGGCCAACGTCCTCGGCGGCGACTACCCCGACATGTACGCCGCCTACCTGCACTGCATGGCCCGCGACCCCGGGGTGAAGATCCACATGTACGGCAAGGACGTGAAGCCCGGCCGCAAGGTCGGCCATGTCACCACCTACGGCGACGACCTGCCCGACGTGCGCGAGCGCGCCCGCCACGCGGCCGACTATCTGCGAGGGACGATCGATGAGTGAAGCGCAGGACACCACCGCACCCGCGGTCGGCATCGTCATGGGCTCCGACTCCGACTGGCCGGTGATGGAGGCCGCGGCCGGCGCGCTGCAGGAATTCGACGTCACCTTCGAGGTCGACGTCGTCTCCGCGCACCGCATGCCGCACGAGATGATCGCGTACGGCGAGCAGGCCGCGGGCCGCGGGCTCAAGGTGCTGATCGCGGGCGCGGGCGGCGCCGCCCACCTGCCGGGGATGCTCGCCTCGGTCACCCCGCTGCCGGTCATCGGGGTGCCGGTGCCGCTGAAGTACCTCGACGGCATGGACTCGCTGCTGTCCATCGTGCAGATGCCGGCCGGCGTGCCCGTCGCCACGGTCTCGGTGGCCGGCGCGCGCAATGCCGGGCTGCTGGCGGTGCGCATCCTGGCCGCGCACGACCAGGAACTGCAGGCCCGGATGCGCGACTTCCAGGTGTCGCTCAACGAGCAGGCCACCGAGAAGGGCCGCCGCCTGCGCGCGAAGGCCACGGGAGCGGCGGGCTTCGGCTTCGCGAAGTAGTCCTCCGCGGCCTGGCGCCGGTGTCGCGGGGCGGTCCGCCGTCGCCAGGCGCCGGCCTGGTCGGGCGGGCGGCCGTCGCCAGGCGGTCGCCTTCGTCTGGCGACGCCTCTTCCATGGACGCCGCCGCATAGGCTGGCCTGCATGGACCTTCCCGCCCGCGCCCGCGACCTGCTCGCCGCCCACCCCGTCGTCGACGGGCACAACGACCTGCCGTGGGCGCTGCGCAAACAGGTCTGCTACGACCTCGACCGGCTCGACATCGCCGCCGACCAGAGCGACCGGCTGCACACCGACATCCCGCGGCTGCGGGCCGGCGGCGTCGGCGGGCAGTTCTGGTCGGTCTACGTGTCGGTGGAGCTGGCCGGCGCGGACGCGGTCACCGCGACCCTGGAGCAGATCGACGTCGTCCGCCGGATGACCGCCCGCTACCCCGAGGACCTCGCGCTCGCCCTGACCGCCGACGACATCGAGGAAGCCCGCGGCAGGGGCCGTATCGCCTCGCTGATGGGCGCCGAGGGCGGGCATTCCATCGACGGCTCACTGGCCGTCCTGCGGGCCTTCTACGACCTCGGTGTGCGCTACATGACGCTCACCCACAACGACAACACCCCGTGGGCGGACTCCGCCACGGACGAGCCCGCCGCGGGCGGCCTGACCGCCTTCGGCGAGGAGGTCGTCAGGGAGATGAACCGGCTCGGCATGCTGGTGGACCTCTCGCACGTCTCCGCCGACACCATGCGCGCCGCCCTGCGGGTGGCCGGTGCGCCGGTGCTCTTCTCGCACTCCTCGGCCCGCGCGGTCTGCGACCACGTACGCAACATCCCCGACGACGTGCTCGCCCAGCTGCCCGCCAACGGGGGCGTGGCCATGGCCACGTTCGTGCCGAAGTTCATCCTGCCCGCGGCCATCGAGTGGACCGCGGCGGCCGACGACAACATGCGCGCGCACGGCCGGCACCCGCTGGACACCACACCCGAGGGGATGGCCGTCCAGCGGGCGTACGAGGCGGAGCACCCGCGCCCGGTCGCCACCGCGGCGACGGTCGCCGACCACCTCGACCACATGCGCGAGGTGGCCGGAGTCGACCACATCGGCCTCGGCGGCGACTACGACGGCACGGCCTTCACGCCCGAGGGCCTGGACGATGTCGCCGGCTATCCGAACCTGATCGCCGAACTGCTGCGCCGCGGCTGGTCGGACGCCGACCTCGCCAAGCTCACCTGGCACAACGCGGTGCGGGTGCTGCGGGACGCGGAGTCGGCGGCGACCGCGCTGCGGGCCGTGCGCGGCCCGTCGGTCATGGTGCAGCCGGCCGGCTGACCGCGCCGGGCCGCGCGCTCAGCAGGCGCAGAGGCAGAACGGGTGTCCCACCGGGTCGGCGTAGACCCGCCAGTTGCGGCTGCCGTCGAGGTCGCCCTCCAGCAGCGTCGCGCCGAGCGCGAGCACCTTCTTCTCGGCGTCGTCCATATCCGCGCGCTCCACCGCGATGTCCAGGTGGTACTGCTGCGGGCGCTCGGGGTCGGGCCAGGCGGGCGCCCGGTACGCGGGGGCGAGCTGGAAGGACAGCTGCTGGCCTCCCTCGCGGTTGAGGTCCACCCAGGTCTCGTCGTCGGCCTCGACGGTGCCGCCCACCAGTTCGGCGTAGAAGGCGGCGAGGGCGGCGGGGTCGGGACAGTCGAGGACGACGGCGCTCAGCCGGCCGATCATGGCGGGTCCTTTCGTCGGACGGTGTTACCGGCATAGGGGCATGTAGCGGTAACCGTTACTTCATGATGGGGGAGCAGCGGTAACGTGGCAAGGGTGGAGCAGCCCGGAGTACGCGACCCCGCGCCCGAACCGCTGCGGTTTGTGCAGGATCTGGTCAACACCGTGGATCTGGAGAGCGACCGCGACGAACTGCGGACCGCGGCGGAGGCCGCCGCCTGGGCACGCCGGCAGGGCCTGTCGGGGCGTCACTTCGACGCCGGTGCGCTCGCCGACGTGCTGACGCTGCGGGAGGCCCTGCGGGAGGTCTGCGCGGCCCACGCGGGCACCGACGTGCCCGCCGCCACTGTGGACGCCCTGGACCGGCTGCTGGCGCGGGCGCCGCTGCGGCTGGCCGTCGACGCCGAGGGCCGCGCCGCCGTGCGCCCCGCCGACGGGCTCACCGGCGCGGCCGGGGTCACCGCCGCGGCTGCCTCGGCCATCGCGCGGGCGAGCGCGGACGGCACCTGGCAGCGGCTCAAGGCGTGCGCCGCCGACAGCTGCCGCTGGGTCTACTACGACCGCAGTCCGGCGGGCCGCAGCCGCTGGTGCACGATGGCGATCTGCGGCAGCCGGGCGAAGATGCGGACCTACCGGAAGAACAGCAGGGCGGACGCGCCGGAGCCGGGCTGACCGCGGGTGCGCGGCTACGCCTGCGGGCGGCCCATCGCGCGATACGTCCAGCCCGCCTTGCGCCAGACCGCCGGGTCCAGGGCATTGCGGCCGTCGAGCACCGACCTGCCGCGCGCCACATCGGCCAGCGCGGCCGGGTCCAGCTCGCGGAATTCCCGCCACTCGGTCAGGTGCAGCACTATGTCTGCGCCGCGGACCGCCTCCAGCGCGGTGGGGGCGTAGCCGAGGGTCGGGAAGAGCGAGCGGGCGTTGTCCATGCCCTTGGGGTCGTAGACGGTGACCTGGCCGCCCTGCAACTGGATCTGGCCCGCCACATTGAGCGCGGGGGAGTCCCGTACGTCGTCCGAGTCGGGCTTGAAGGCGGCGCCGAGCACCGCGATCCGGCGGCCGAGGAAGCCGCCGCCCAGGGCCTCGCGGGCCATTTCCACCATATGGGTGCGGCGCCGCATATTGATCGAGTCGACCTCGCGCAGGAAGGTCAGCGCCTGGTCGGCGCCCAGCTCGCCCGCCCTGGCCATGAAGGCGCGGATGTCCTTGGGCAGACAGCCGCCGCCGAAGCCGATGCCGGCCCGCAGGTATTTGTGGCCGATCCGGTCGTCGTAGCCGATCGCCTCGGCGAGCTTGGCCACGTCGCCGCCGGCCGCCTCGCTGACCTCGGCCATGGCGTTGACGAAGGAGATCTTGGTGGCGAGGAAGGCGTTCGCCGCGGTCTTGACCAGCTCGGCCGTCGGATAGTCGGCGACGACGAAAGGCGTGCCTTCTGCGACGGGCGTGGCGTAGACCTCGCGCAGCAGCGATTCCGCGCGCTCGCTCGTGACGCCCACCACGATCCGGTCCGGGTGCAGCGTGTCCTGCACCGCGTAGCCCTCGCGCAGGAATTCCGGGTTCCAGGCCAGCTCCGCCTCCGCGCCCGCCGGCGCCAGCTCGGCCAGCAGCGCCGCCAGCCGGGCCGCGCTGCCCACCGGCACGGTGGACTTGCCGACCACCAGGACCGGCCGCCGCAGCAGCGGTGCGAGCCGGGTGAAGGCGCGGTCCACGTAGCTCATGTCGCAGGCGTACTCGCCCTGCTTCTGCGGAGTGTTGACGCACACGAAGTGCACATCGCCGAAGTCGGCCAGCTCCTCCCACGACAAGGTGAAGCGCAGCCGCCCGGTCGACCCCTCGATCCCGGCCACGTGCTTGGCCAGCAGCTCCTCAAGTCCCGGCTCGAACATCGGCACCCGGCCCTGCGACAGCATCTCGATCTTGCGCGGCTCGATGTCGAGCGCGAGCACGTCGAAGCCGAGTTCGGCCATGGCGGCGGCATGGGTGGCGCCGAGGTAGCCGGTACCGATGACGGTGAGCTTGAGAGGCATGGGCCAGAGCATAGTCGGCACGGGGTGGACCAAAAGGGGGGTGTACGCGGGCCGGCCGGTCCACAATGCGGTGACCGATCCGGCGGGGTCGGGCTTACCGGGGTGGGGTGCGATCGTGGCTGGTGGCGAGGACGGCAGAGGCGGCGGGGCCGGGGGAGGCCCGCTGCGGCACGCGGGCGACCGGACGGACGGGACCGGGGGCGGCCCCGCGGACGCGGAAGCGCCCGGGGCCATCCAGCCGCCGGGGCCGCCGCAACCGGCGAAGGCACCCGGATCGGGCGCCGTACCCGAGCTGTCCGGGACCCCCGAGCTGTCCGGGACCCCCGAGTCGTCCGGGGCACCTGAACCGCCCGGCGCGCCCGAGCCGGCCGCTCCGGAGTCGCCCGAGCGCCGGCGTGCCCGGATCCGCCGCCGCACCCGCCGGGTGCTGTACGGCGCGCTCGTCCTGCTGTGCACCGGCGCCCTGCTGATCGCCGGCACCGGCTACTGGGCGTACGAGCACTACACCGGCCGGGTGCAGCGCATCCCCAACGCCTTCCCCACCGGCCTGCCGGCGGGCGCGGTCCCGCCGCCTTCCAAGAGCGGCAGCCAGACCTTCCTGCTGGTCGGCGTGGACGCCCGCTCCGACCTGCCCACCACGGGCAAGGACGCCGAGGCGCCGGAGTGGAAGCCGGGCGCCCAGCGCAGCGACACGATGATGCTGGTGCACCTGCCGGCCGACCACAAGCACGCCTATGTCGTCTCGCTGCCCCGCGACTCCTGGGTGAACATCCCTGGGCACGGCATGGCCAAGCTGAACGCGGCCTTCTCCTGGGGCGGCCCGCCGCTGCTGATCGACACCGTGCAGCGGCTGACCAGGGTCTCGATCGACCACCTCGCGGTGATCGACTGGAGCGGCTTCAAGAAGCTCACCGACGCGGTCGGCGGGGTGGACATCACCGTGGACAAGACCGTCGAACGCCGCAACGGCCCCGGCGGCGTATGGACCGCGGGTCCGCACCACATGGACGGCGACGACGCGCTGGACTACGTACGCGAGCGCTACGGCCTGCCCAACGGCGACCTCGACCGCACCCACCGGCAGCAGAATTTCCTGCGGGCGGTGCTGGCCGAGGTGCTCTCCGGCGGCACCGTGACCAATCCGCTCAAGCTCAAGCGCACCCTGGACCAGGTCACCTCGGTGGTCAGCGTCGACGACCGGCTGTCCGACGGCGCGCTGCGCGGCCTGGTGTGGGACATGCGCTCGGTGGGCTCCTCGGACATGGTCTTCATGAACGCGCCCGTCGCGGGCTTCGACACCGTCAGCAAGCAGTCGGTCGTGCTGCTCGACGACAACGGCGGCTCGCAGCTGTGGGAGGCGATACGCAACGACACCATGGCCGACTTCGTGGCCACCCACGCCCTCGACAAGCTCGGCACCAAGGTGTCGTGAGCGCTCCTGGCGCCCTTCGGGCGAGCCGCTTGTGCTGTCGTGAACGTCACGTAGGCCGCATGATGGGCGCGGCTTTAGGATCGTAGGGTTACTTAACGGTAGTTAGCATCGGGGAGTGAGACTCTGTGGCCGGATCCTCCGACTTCGACCTTTTCCGGACCTCCGAAGAGCACGACATGCTCCGGGACGCCGTGCGCTCCCTCGCCGAGGCGAAGATCGCCCCTTTCGCCGCCGAGGTGGACGAGCAGGGCCGCTTCCCCCAGGAGGCGCGTGACGCGCTGGAGGCCAACGACCTGCACGCGGTGCACATCCCCGAGGCCTACGACGGCCCGGGCGCCGACGCGCTGTCCACCGTCATCGTGATCGAGGAGGTCGCCCGGGTCTGCGCCTCCTCCTCGCTCATCCCCGCGGTCAACAAGCTCGGCTCGCTCCCGGTGGAACTGTCCGGGTCCGAGGAGCTGAAGACGAAGTACCTGGGCGCGCTGGCCCGCAAGGAGGGGATGTTCTCCTACGCCCTGTCGGAGCCCGAGGCGGGTTCCGACGCGGCGGGCATGAAGACCCGTGCCGTGCGCGACGGCGACTTCTACGTACTCAACGGCGTGAAGCGCTGGATCACCAACGCCGGGGTCTCGGACTTCTACACGGTCATGGCCGTCACCGACCCCGACAAGCGCTCCAAGGGCATCTCCGCCTTCGTGGTGGAGAAGAGCGACGAGGGCGTCTCGTTCGGCGCCCCGGAGAAGAAGCTCGGCGTCAAGGGCTCGCCGACCCGCGAGGTCTACCTCGACAACGTCCGCATCCCCGCCGACCGCATCATCGGCGCGGAGGGCACCGGCTTCGCCACCGCGATGCGGACCCTCGACCACACCCGCGTCACCATCGCCGCCCAGGCCCTCGGCATCGCGCAGGGCGCGCTGGACTACGCAAAGGGATATGTGACGGAGCGCAAGCAGTTCGGCAAGGCCATCGCCGAATTCCAGGGCATCCAGTTCATGCTGGCCGATATGGCCATGAAGCTGGAGGCCGCCCGCCAGCTCACCTACGCCGCCGCGGCCAGGTCGGAGCGCTCGGACCCCGACCTGACCTTCTTCGGCGCCGCCGCCAAGTGCTACGCCTCCGACGTGGCCATGGCGGTCACCACCGACGCGGTCCAACTGCTCGGCGGATACGGCTACACACGCGACTATCCGGTCGAGCGGATGATGCGCGACGCCAAGATCACCCAGATCTACGAGGGCACCAACCAGATCCAGCGGATCGTCATGGCCCGCAACCTGCCCGCGTAGCAACTCTGTAACACCGCCGCGCGAAGAGCACCCGGACCGGGTGCTCTTTGTGCGTGTGAGGTCGTGTAGTAGTCGGTTTGCGATCAATTGACAAGCGTGCGCGGGGGCTTGTAGAGGTGTGAGGGCCATCAGTGGGGCGGGGGGCCATCGTGTCCGCTGAGCGGCCTTTCCGCACTTGTGATCCGATCCCGTGAAGGGAAGACGTGTCCATAAACCGCCGTACCGCAATCGCGGTGCGTTCCATTGGCGTCGCCTCCGCCGCAGCCGCTCTTGCGCTGGGCGTTGCAGGCAGCGCGTTTGCTTGCCACATCGGCCAGTTCACCCCGTCCGCCTCGTGTGACGGCGACCACGGCGTCATCACCGTCCTCGACCAGGACAACAGCACCAATGTCGACATCACGGTGTCGCAGGGCTCGACCGAGGTCGGCTCCCAGAAGGGCGTCAAGGGCACCACGGAAGGCGTTGCCTTCGCCATCGCCGTGGACTGGACGCCGAACACGGTCTACACCGTGCACGTCGTGAAGTCGGCCGGGCAGGTGGAGGTCGGTACCAAGGAGGTGACCACGCCGGACAAGGCGTGCGCGTCCCCGTCGCCGTCCCCGTCGCAGACGACTCCCACCACGCCGCCCGAGACCACCGCCCCCGCGGCTCCGGCGCCGACCACCACCGCCCCGGCCGCGGCTGTCGCCGACACCAACGCGCCCTCGCCGGCCGGTGGTACGTCCAACCTGGCCGAGACCGGTGGCGGCTCTAACACCGGCATGATCGCCGGTGTCGCGGCGGTGCTCGTCGCGGCCGGCGGTGGCACGGTCTTCATGCTGCGCCGCCGCAACCCGGCGGGACGTCACTGACGTTCGCACCCCCAGAGGCGTAAGTGCCGCCGGAAGGCGGTACGCTGCGACGCCGCTGTCGTGTCCACGACGGCGGCGTCGCATTTGTTCGTCAGCACATCCGCACCGTCAGCACGTCGAAAATGGGGGCACCACATGGCTATTCGCAAGTCCACCATGCAGGAGCAGGTGGCCGAGGCCATCGCGCAGATCAACCCGGGCGACCGGCCGATCGCCACGATCCACACCGTGACCGGCCCGAGCCCTTACCTGACCAACGCGCTGGGCGTGATCGCCCAGGCGTTCGTGAAGTACTACTTCGTGACGGTCACCGAGCAGGCCGTGGTCTTCCACAAGGCCGGCCGGATGAGCGCCCGGCCCAAGGAGCTGGTCGTGGCCATACCGCGGCAGGAGGCCGCGGCCCTGGTCAGCGAGGTCAAGCGGAACGCCATGTGGAGCTCGCTGAAGTTCCAGCTGCCCGGCGAGGCCAAGCCGACCCGGCTGAACGTCGCCCGTTACTGGCGGCCCGAGCTGGACCAGTGGGTGCTCGCGGTCACCGGCGCGCCGATCGCGGCCTGAGCCTGGACCCCGCGGGATCCGTCAGGAACCGCTGAGCACGAAGGACGGCCCCGGTTCCCACCGCGTCGATCGCGGGGGAGCCGGGGCCGTCGATGCCGCCGCGCGGCCGGGCACGTGGTGCGCGGCTACTTGGCGGCGGTGACCTTGTCGTCGTTCTTCAGCTCGCCGAAGAGCGTCTTCGCCTTCGTCATGTCCCACTTCACGGCGTCGCCGTCATTGGGGGTCTGGTAGTTGGCGCTGGCGATCGGCACGGTGATGGATTTCCCGTCGCCGCCGGTGGCGCCCTTCATCGCCCAGAACATCGACGCGAGATTGCGCAGGCTCATCTTCTTGTCCACGATGAGCGTGTCGAGGCCCGAGCCGATCACCGGGTAGAGCTTGAACGGGTTCAGCACCGTCGAGGGCGACGCCGCCTGGTGGGCGAGGGTCGACAGGAACTTCTGCTGGTTGCGCATCCGGCCCAGGTCCTGGTCGGCCTCCTGGTGGCGCTGCCGGACGAAGGCCAGCGACTGCTGGCCGTTCATCTTCTGGCAGCCCGCGGAGAAGTCCGCGCCCGACGCCTTGTCGTGCAGCGGCTTGTCCAGGCACATGTCCACGCCGCCGAGCGCGTTGACCAGGTTCACGAAGCCCGCGAAGCCGATCTCGGCGTAATGGTCGATGTGGAGGCCGGTGTTGTACTCGACGGTCCTGGTCAGCAGCTCGGGGCCGCCGTCGGCGTACGCGCGGTTCAGCTTGTGGGTGGAGGCCGGGTAGCGCTTGTGCGACTGCTGGCCGGTGAAGGCCGGGATGGTGACGTAGGAGTCGCGCGGCAGGCTCATCATCGTGGTGCCGTTGCTGCCGGTGTGCAGGATCATCATCGAGTCGGTGCGCTGGCCCGACGCGGCTCCGGTGTGCAGATCCTTCTCGTCCTGCTTGGTCAGCCCCTCACGGCTGTCCGAGCCGACGATCAGGTAGTTGGTGCCCTTGCCGGTTGCCGGGCGGTCCTCGACCTTGCTCAGGTCGACCTCGCGCCGCACCTTGGAGTCGGCCCAGAAGTACGTCGACACCGACACCACGAGCAGCACCACGACGAGCCCGAGGGCCGCGTAGCCGATCTTCTTGCGGGTGCTCCAGCGCGGGGCGCGCGGCCCCGCGCCGCCGGGGCCGCCGGTGGCCGGCGGGCCGTAGCCGTCGCCCGATCCGTCGCCGGGCTGCGGGATCGCGCCGGGCGGCGGGCGGTCGCCCGGCGCGGGGCGGCGAGTGGGCTGCGGCGGGACTCCGCCCGAGGCAGCGGCGGCCCGGCGCGGCGACAGTTCTGGGGGCAGCGGAGGCTCGGATAGCCGGCGCCGCTCGGTGTCATCGCTCCAACCGTTCATGTCCGTCAGTGTGCCCGGCCGCGGCGTGGGACCTTGAATCCAGGGCGGTTCTGTAGCTAATCCGATGCATTCGGCCACCAGCCGCAGCTGTTTCGTAACGGACATAAAGTAGCGGTCATGATCGATCCATCCGCAGGCTCCGGCACCCCCGAGCCGCCCGCCGTCCCGCGCGCCCCGGACGTCCCGCAGTTCCCGGTGATCCCGGGCAAGGCGACGTCCGCCGCCCGGATCACGCTGTCGCACATCATGAGCGCCCATGACACCAACCTGCTGGGCACGGTCCATGGCGGCGTCGTGATGAAACTGGTGGACGACGCGGCCGGCGCGGTCGCGGGCCGGCACTCCGAGGGGCCGGCGGTGACCGGCGCGATGGACGAGATGGCCTTCCTCGAACCGGTCAGGGTCGGCGACCTGCTCCAGGTGAAGGCCCAGGTCAACTGGACGGGGAAGACCTCCATGGAGGTCGGCGTCCGCGTCGTCGCCGAGCGCTGGAACGAGGCGGGGCGGCCCGCCAAGCAGGTCGCGAGCGCCTATCTGGTCTTCGTCGCCGTGGACGCCGAGGGCCGCCCGCGCCGGGTGCCGCCCGTGATGCCGGAGACCGCGCAGGACCGGCGCCGCTGGCAGGAGGCCCAGATCCGCCGTACGCACCGGCTGGCCCGCCGCCGGGCGATCCTGGAACTGCGCAGGGAGCGGGCGGCGGAGGGCCTGGACGACTGACCCGCCGCCCCGCCCGCGGCTCGCGTCAGGGGCAGCCCACCTGGTCGCCGGTGAGGGCGCCGGCGGCCTGCCGCGTACCGGGGTCGGGCGCGGGCGCGGTCACCGGCCTCACCTTGGCGGTGGCGAAGTCCGGGCCGAGCGTGACCCGCATCAGCGGCCCCTGCTTGGCCGCGGGCACCAGCCGCGCCCCCGGCAGGGCGACAGCCAGCGCCTTCGCCGAGTCGTCCCAGCGCGGGTCGTAGCGGATCACGCTGTGCGGTACGTGCCGGGGCGCCGTGGCCGGTGCGCCGGGTGTGAGGAAGCCGGTGGCGTGCAGCGCCTGCTGGGTGTTCGCGGCCAGGCCGCGGACGCCGGTGCCGTTCTCGACCCTTACCCGGATCCTGGCCGGGTCCACCCCGACCGGTACGCCGGCCGGCCCGGCGCCGGCCGGGCGCGGGGCGGTGAGCGGCTTGTCGGCGCGGATGGCCGCCCACAGCCGCCCGGCTTTCAGGGCGTCCCACTTCACGGTGGAGCCGACGCCGGGGACGTGGAAGCTGCTGGTGCTCAGCGGCACCGAGGTGAATTCCGACGAGCCGGGCGTGAAGTCCTTCATGGCACGGGCGAGACCGATCAGGTCCCCGCTGCCGAGCCCCTGGTCGGCGCGGACCGAGCCGAGCACAGCGGAGACCACCTTGCCGAGCCGCAGCGGGTCGCCGAGGGTGCCGCCGCTGGTGGTCTTGTGGATGACCTGGGCCAGGAAGCGCTGCTGGCGCTGCATCCGCCCGAGGTCGGCGGCCGGGTCCAGATGCCGGGAGCGCACGTACTGCAGCGCCTGGCCGCCGTTCAGGGTCGTGGTGCCCACCGGCAGGTTCAGGCCGGAGTACGCGTCCTTGAGCGGGCGGGAGGTGCAGACCGGGACGCCGCCGATCACGTCCACGGTCTTCATGAAGCTGGTGAAGTCCACCTCCAGGTAGTGGTCGATGTGGACGCCGGTCAGCTGCTCGACGGTCCGCACGGTGAGCTTGGGGCCGCCGTCGGCGTAGGCCTGGTTGATCTTGGCGGGCCGGGGCGCGGACACGGGCTTCGCGGTGCCCCCGCTCCCGGCCTTGGCGCCGGCCTTCTTCCCGGCCCTGCTTCCGGGCGCCGCGGGCAGGGCGGGCAGCAGGACGTAGGTGTCGCGCGGGATGCTGACCACGCTGGCGCGGGAGCGGCCCTGCGACAGGTGGACCAGGATGATCGTGTCCGTGCAGTGGCAGGGCACGCCGCCCAGGTGGTAGCGCTTCTTCTCGTCCGGGGCGATGTCGTCCCGGCTGTCGGTCCCGACGAGCAGGAAATTCGTGCCTTTGCTGCCGCCGGGGCGGCCCTGCATCCCGCCGAAGGCGTCCACCCGGCCGATCGCCCCGTCCACCCCGGTCACCACGGCGTGGCCGATGCCGCTGGCGGTGATCACCAGCAGCGCCACCGCGCCGACGATCCGGGTGCTCAGCCGGATCGGCGGCCACCGGCCCGGCGCCGGCCGTCGCCCCGGCTGCGTCCGTGGGGGGCCGGGTGGACGGCGGCTGGTCAGCGGCACGGGATTCCCTCCGCAGTGGTACAGAACAGGAAGACCCGTTCAGGCTAGGGACAAATAGGACTGTCAGTCTTGCCCCCACGCGCTGGGGTCCCCCATTGGCGGTAACGTTTCCCGCAATGAACGCCGCCACTGACTCCGCGCTCCCGGCCGTCTCCGTGATCATGCCGGTGCTCAACGAGGAGCGCCACCTGCGTAACTCCGTCCGGCACATCCTGGAACAGGACTATCCGGGCGAGCTGGAAGTCGTCATCGCGCTCGGCCCGTCGAAGGACCGGACCGACGCGATCGCGGCCGAGCTGGTCGCCGAGGACCCCCGGGTCCATACGGTGCCCAATCCCACCGGGCGCACGCCCGCCGCCCTGAACGCCGCGATCTCCGCGTCCCGCCACCCGGTCGTGGTGCGGGTCGACGGGCACGGCATGCTCTCGCCGGACTACATCGCCACCGCCGTACGCCTGCTGGACGCCACGGGCGCGGCGAATGTCGGCGGCATCATGCACGCCGAGGGCGAGAACGCCTGGGAGGAGGCGGTCGCCGCGGCCATGACCGCGAAGATCGGCGTCGGCAACGCCGCCTTCCACACCGGTGGCTCCGCCGCCCCCGCCGACACCGTCTATCTCGGTGTCTTCCGGCGCGAGGTGCTGGAGCAGCAGGGCGGCTACAACGTGGAATTCATCCGCGCCCAGGACTGGGAGCTGAACTACCGGATCCGCGAGGCCGGTCATCTCATCTGGTTCTCGCCCGAGCTGCGGGTCTCCTACCGGCCGCGGCCCAGCGTGCGCGCCCTGGCCAAGCAGTACAAGGACTACGGCCGGTGGCGCCGGGTGGTGACGCGCTACCACCGCGGCTCGGTCAATCTGCGGTATCTGGCGGCGCCCGGCGCCCTGCTGGCCAATGCGGCGGGCATCGTCGTCGGCGCCGTCCTGACGCCGTGGGCGCTGCTGGTGCCCGCGGCCTATCTCGCGGCCATCACCGTCGGTTCGCTGCCGGCCGGCCGCGGCCTGGGCGCGGGCGCCCGGCTGCGCATCCCGCTCGCGCTGGCCACCATGCACATGTGCTGGGGCTACGGCTTCCTCACCAGCCCGCGCTCGCTGGCCCGCAAGGTGATCGCCAGCCGCCGCCCCGCCGTCACGGCGACCGCCGCGGAGTCGACGACGGCCGACGCGTAGCCCGTACGTACGCCCGCGGGCGCCGCTCTTACGACGGCGGAGGGGTCCACCGGAAGCTCCGGCGGACCCCTTCCGCGTACCTGCGCTGCCTGCCACGGGCCGTTCAGCCCGCCCAGCGGTAGATCGGCTGGATGGGCATGCAGCCCGTGGTGTCGGCGCCGTTGATGGCGTCGGCGGACTTGGGGACGCCGCCCTCCTTGGGCAGCGTCGTGCTGTAGTCGGTGCCTTTCTTCCAGTCCCCGCCGACCGTCAGGGTGATGCTCTGCACGGTGTCGGACGGCTTCACATTGCTCACCGGGATCTTGAGCGCCTTCGCCACCGAGGTCGCGTCCGCCTTGCCCTGCTCACCGTCGGCCGCCGGGTACGTCAGGGTGGTGCCGGGGCTGGGGGCGGCCTTCTGGCTCGACTCGGCCTTGGTGAAGCCCGCGGTGCCCAGCGCCGCGGCGATGTCCCCGGCGCGGTGCGGCACGGCAGGGTTGCCCGTGGTGCCCGCGGTGCCGTTGACCACGGTGACCGGGATCGTCGCGGGGGCCGCGGCGGGCGGTCCCGTCGGGTCGACCGGCTTCGGCGAGGTGCTCGCCGTCCCCGGGGCCTTGGCCTTGCCGTCCGCGTCCATGGCCACGTCGTTGCGCATCAGCGACCACACGGTGGAGGCCGCCGCGGCCGGCACATAGTGCGCGTTGACCGCCTGCGGGTCCGCGTCGTGCGGCATGGTCAGCATCGTCATCCGGGCCGGCGGGATGCTCTTCAGCTCCATGCCGAGGTCGTAGAGCTTCTTCGGGGTACCGATCTCCGAGGAGACCTCGAAGGCGCCCATCGCCGTGGTGGCGATCTTGTTCAGCCGCGACGGGTTGGTGAAGAGGTTCTGGCTGCGCAGGGTGCGGATCAGCGAACTCATGTACATGTGCTGCGCCTTGGCGCGGCCCGAGTCGTCACCGAAGGCGTCGCGGGTGCGCAGCCACTGGAGCGCCTGCTTGTCCTTGATGAGGTGGTGGCCCGCGGTGAGCTTCAGCCCGGAGCCGCCGTGCTTGATGTATTTGGTGGGACGGTCCCAGACGCTGTGCTCGACACATACGTCCACGCCGCCGAGCACGTCCGCCATCTTCACCACACCGGAGAAGTCGATCATCAGCCAGTGGTCGATGTAGACGTTGGTGAGGTTCTGCACGGTCGCCAGGGTGCAGCCGGGGCCGCCGCGGCCCAGCGAGGCGTTGATGATCTCGTTGACCTTCGGATACGTGCGGTGGGTCTTGGGGTCCTCGCACTCGGGGATGTCGACCCGGGTGTCGCGCGGGATGCTGACCACCGACATGTTGCTGCGGTCCGCGGACAGGTGGGCGATCATGATCACGTCCGCCCGGGCGCCCGCGCTGTCGGCGGCGCCGCCGAGCTTCTGGTCGTCCGCGCTGATCCGGCTGTCCGAGCCGAGGATCAGGATGTTCATCGCCGAGCTGCCGTTGGCGTTCGCCTTCGGCTTGGCCACGGAACTGTTCCCGCTGACCCGCTGGCCCTTGCGGATCTTGCCCGCCAGGTACTCGTAGTAGCCGTACGCGGCCCCCGCCGAGCCCAGGACGCCGACCGCGGCCACGATCGCCACCCAGCGCAGCACCCTGCTCTTGCGGCTGCGCTGCCGCCGCGGGCCGCCCCTGCGGTGCCCGCCGGCGTTCGCCGGGCTGCCGCTGTCGGCGCCGCCCGCGCCAGGTCCGCCGGGTATCGGGTCGGGGCCGTCGCCGCCCCCGTGCGGGCTTCTGGGCCCCGGTATCTGCCCGGTCTCGCGGTCGGCCGCCGGTCCCGGGGCGTACGAGGGCGCGTCGTCCCGGTAGAGCCCGTCGTCCCAGCCGAGGTCGCCATGGTTCGACGCGGAACCCTGACCGCCGCCCATTGCCCCGTCCCGCATGAAGAACCCTCCCCTGCTCCGGCCGAATCTCGGTCGTCCCCGTGTCAGACGGTGATCTGGCGCACGGAGTTGCATCCCGCGGCCCTGACTTAACACGACGGCGGTCACCGGAAGGTTTCGTGAGTCAGCTCACGCAGGACGAATTGTCCGCCCTTGTCCTGGTCAGGTCCTCGGGGGGTGCCGCGGGGTCCGCGATCGGAACCCCGGCCCGGACGAAGTCCGCGCCGAGGGTGAGCGACATGTCCGCGCCCTGGGCGTCGTCGGCTCCGGACGAGGGGCGCAGGGCCGAGCCGGGCAGGCCGAGCATCGCGGCGAGGGCGCGGGCCTGGTCGGCCTGCCCTGGGGCGTAGGCCAGGGTGGTCCGCGGGGCGGGGGAGGGCGCGTTGCCGCCGTTGGCGGGGCCGCCGACGCCCTGGACGCCGCGCAGCCAGTCCACCGTGCCGCGGGCGGCGCCGGAGACGCCGCTGCCGTTGTAGACCTGCACCCGGACGTCGGAGGCCGCAGCCCGGGGGCCGACCAGCCGCGGATCGGTCCCCGGCTGCTTCCTGCGGCCGCTGAGCGAGACGTCGTTCCTGATCATCGCGAACAACTGCTCCGCCCTGGCCCGGTCGACCACGACCGTGGCGTGGACCCGCTCGTTGGGGTTGTCGACCACCGGCAGGGTGGTGAAGGTGATGTGCTTGGCGTCGACCCTGCTGAGGTCCTTGGCCAGGCCGGTCAGCCGCGAGACACTGCCGATCGCGCTGTCCACGGTGAGCGCCCGGGTCGCCGCGTCCGCCAGGGTGAAGAGCTTCCCCGGGCTGGTCAGGGTGCCGCTCGACTTGATCTTGCGGATCATCGCGCTGAGGAAGTTCTGCTGGAGCCTGATCCGGTCCAGGTCGCTCTGGTTGCGCAGCGCGTGCCGGGTCCTGACGAACTCCAGCGCCTGCTCGCCCTCGATCCGGTGCCGCCCCGCCGACAGGTTCAGATGCGACTTGGGATCGACCAGCGGCCTCGACAGGCACACGTCCACCCCGCCGACCGCCGTCGACAGCGCCTTGACCGCCTCGAAGTCGACCATCATGAAGTGGTCGACCGGAATCCCGGTCAACAGCGTGACGGCGCGCATCGTGCAGCCGGGGTCCCGCCCGCCCACGCCCAGGCTCTCGTTGAACCTCGGCGTGGTCAGGCCGGCGGGAATGCCGGGGATCGTCGTCGTGCTGCCGTCCTTCCGCCGGGTCGGGCAGTCCGGGATGCCCGTGACAATGTCCCGCGGGATGCTCATCGCCGTCGCATTGCTGCGGTCGGCCGACACATGGAAGAGGATCGTGGTGTCGGCGTGGCCGACACTGTCGGCGTCGCCGTATCTGCGGCCCAGCCCCTGACGGCTGTCGGTGCCGATGACCAGCAGATTGAGCGGACCGTTGCCGCCGACGTTCTTGCTGCCCGCGTCGCCGACGTCCACGGTGGTGAGGTTGCCGTTGAAGTGCTCGTAGGCCAGGTAGCCGCCGACGCCCACCGCGGTCAGGACCAGGCCCATCGCGCCCGCCGTCCACAGCAGCGCCTTCCTGCGCCGGGACGGCCGGCCGTCCGGCTTCCCCCTGCGGCGGCTGGGCGGACCCGGCGCGGCGGCCGTACGGCGGCTCCTGGGCGGGAGTGAGGCGGCGGCGGGCACGTGGCTGCTCTGCCGGGGCAGACCGGGCTGCTTCCGCGCCCGGTCCTGCGCCGGCCGCTCCCGCAGCCGGTAGGTGCCGGTGGCCGGGTCGAGCACCCACTGGTCCGCCGGATCGATATCGTCTCGGCCTTGCGTGTCCACGGTCGCTCGGGTCCTCCATCCGGTAACCGCCGGATCGCTTACAGTAGTCGCCCGATGAGGCGCCGATGGGCGATCCCGGTGGATCTCCCCTCCTCGCCACCGGACAAAACCCCCGATTCCTCTCGGAAGTGGCGTGGTTTTTCAGCGGCCTTGCACCGGGCTCTGCCGCAGATGTCCGGCTCGGCGGCCGACGCGCGCCGCCGCCGTCAGCAGTGGACGCCTGACGCGGGCGTCAGCCGTACGCCCTTGGGCGGCGCGGTGGGCGGCCCCACCGGGACACCGGGCGCGGTGAAGTCCGCGCCCAGAGTGAGCGTCATGTTCGCCCGGGGCGCCGCGTCCTGGGCGCCCGGGCTCAGCGCGGACGCGGGCAGGCCCATCATCGCGGCCAGCGAGCGCGCCTGGTCGGCCTGGTTCGGCGCATACCGCAGCGTGGTCCGCGGCACCTTCGCATGGGCGTCGCCGCCATTGGTGGAGCGGTTGACGCCCTGGGTGTTCTGCAGCCAGCTCAGCACGTCCTGGGAGGCGCCGAAGACCCCCGTGCCGTTGTAGATCTCCACCCGGGTGTTGTGCGGAGTCGCCTTCGGGCCGGCCAGCTTCGGATCGGCCGCCGGGGGGTGGTCGGGGGACAGGGACACATCACGCGCCATCAGGGCGTAGAGCTGCGACGCCGTGGCCTGGTCGGCGACCGGCGGACCGGTGCCGCCCCGCACCGGCACCGTCACAAAGGTGACGTGCTTCGGGTCGGCCGCACCCATGGCGTCGGCCAGTGCGCCCAGCGCCTTTGCGCTGCCGAGCGGGCTGTCCGTGGTGAGCGCGGCAGGCGCGGTACGTGCCAGCGCCGTCAGCGTCCCCGGGACGGCCAGCGTACGGTCCACGCACAGGTCCGCCGCCCCGACACCGGTCGATGCCGCTTTCGCCGCCGCATAGTCGACCAGCACCACATGGTCCACCGGCAGCCCGGTCAACTGCTTCACCACCCGCAGCGCACAGCCGGGGCCGCGCCCGGTCAACGCGGCGGAGAACGGCTGCTGCTCGGCCCCCTTGACTGTCCCGCCGCCCACCGGGCAGTCCGGGATGTCCGTCACCAGCGCCGGCGGAATGACCAGCGCCGTCGCATTGCCGCGGTCCGCGGCCACATGCAGCAGCACGGCGGTGTCCGCGGTGGCGCCCACAGGTCCGCCGCCGAGCACCAGGACGTTCATCGCACCGGCGTGGACAGGATCCTTGCTCCCGGCCGCACCGATGTCCACGGTACGGATGCCGGGCCCGTCGCCCTGCCGCAGTACGACGATCCCCGCGGTCACACCGGCGACCAGCACGGCGCAGGTGGTCCCGACCGCCCACGCCAGGGCGCGCGGCCTGCGTGGCTTGGCCTTGCGGCGCCGCGACCCGGCGGCGGGGGCGGCGGCCCTGCGTCCGCCGTGGCCCGCGCGGGCTGCCGGGGTACGTACCGCGGCCCGCCGCGCCGGTGCGGGCCTGACCGGTGCGGGCGCGGGCGGCACCGGCACCGGCTCCGACGGCGCGTCAAGGCGCAGCTGGTACATGCCGGTTGCCGGGTCCAGCACCCACTGGTCAGCCGGGTCGACGTACCCGGAGTCCTCCGTGTCCACGGTCGCTCGGGTCCTCCCTCCACGGCCGGCCGGGCATTCATCTTAGTTCATCAGGCTTTGCCGCAGATGTCGGCATCGGCGGTCGTACCCCGATAGGTGGGTCCCGTGGTGGCAGGCGTGCCGCTCCTGGCGGGTGTGCCGGTCGCGCCGGGCTTCCCGCTCTTCGGCTTCCCGCTGTCCTGCTTACCGGACTCCGGTGTCCCGCTGCCCGATTTCCCGTCCGGCGTCACCGTCACCGGCATGTCGTCGCGCAGCGCCGCGAAGAGCCGGCCGGCGGCGGGCTGCACGAGCTGGTCGCGGTTGCGGTCCTTCGTGTACTGCTCCCGCGGCAGTGTCAGGAACTGCACCTGCCCGGTCGGTATCCGCTGGATGTCCCGCGCCAGGCTGTACAGCTCGCTGAGCGAGTCGAGGCCCGGGTCAGCGGTGAGCGAGGAGGTCGCGGCCGAGAGCACCGGGTAGACCTTGGTCGGGTTGAGCAGCACGCCGTTGCTGCTGACCTTGGAGAACAGCGAGCCGAGGAAGCCCTGCTGGCGGTCCATCCGCTCGGTGTCGCTGCCGTCGCCGAAGCCGTGCCTGGACCGCACATAGCCGAGCGCCTGTTCGCCGTTCAGCGTCTGCCGCCCGGCCGGCAGGTCGAGGTGCGCCTTCGTGTCGTGCACCGGCTCCGCCAGGCACACGTCCACGCCGTCGACCGCGTTCACGATCTTCTTGAACCCGGAGAAGTCCACGATCAGGTGATGGTCGATCCGGATCCCCGTCATGTTCTCGACAGTCCGGATCGTGCAGGCGGCACCGCCGAATTCGAAGGCCCAGTTGAACTGCACGAACCGCGCCGCGGTCTTGCCGCCGTTCGGCTTGTCGCAGCTCGGCACGTGCGCCATCAGGTCGCGCGGAATGCTCATCGCCGTCGCACTGTGCCGGTCCGCGGCCAGGTGCAGCAGGATCGCGGTGTCCGAGCGCTGGGTGCCGCTGTCCTGGCCGTACTTCCCGTTGCCGTCACCGCGGTTGTCCGAGCCCAGCAGCAGGATGTTCTCCGCGGAGGTCGGCCCCTCCGTCGGCCGCTCCGACTCGTGTACGTTCAAGTCGTTCTCGGTCACCGTGTCCGTGGTGATGTTCCCGTCGAGCTGCTGGTACAAGTAGTAGAGGCCGCCGGCCCCGGCCAGCACGGCCACGGCGGTGCCCGCCGCCAGCAGCTTGACCCACCGATACCTCCGCCGGCCCGCCTCCGGCGCGGCTCCGGCCTCCGGGTACGCCTCCAGCCCCGCCAGAGGCTCTGGCTGCACCTGCGACCCTGCCTCCGGCTCCGGCTCCGGCTCCGGCTCCGCCCCGGGCGCGGGGCCGAGGTCGGGCTCTGCCTCAGCTCCGGGCTCAGGACCCGGCTCAGGCTCCGCCTCGGCCTCGGGGTCCGGTTCAGGTCCCGCCTTGGCCCGGGCCTCCGGCTGCGGGTCCGCGCCCGCCTCAGGTGCGGGCTCCGCCTGAACCTTTGGCTCGGACTCAGGCTCGGGGCCCGGCCCGGACTCGGAGTCCGGCTGAGGTCCGGGCTGCGCCTGCGGCTTGGGTCCAGGCTGCGGATCCGACTGCGGATCCGACTCCGTAGGGTCCTCCTCCGGAGGCTCTGCTGACGTCGTCACGTCCCCGCCCATCCCTCGTCCGCCGGCACCCCGGGCTCGTGTGCCCGCACGTCACTCGTTCAGACAGTCGAATCCGCCCCTTGGTTGCGTCCACCTGCCCACTTGCTCAGCCAGCCTTACGAACGCGAGGAGCAGCCCCCACCGAGGGCCACGGGCGCGGCAGGTGGCGGGGCCACGGCAAGTGCCACCCACCCAGGGGCGCGGGGAACTGCGCGCCCAGCCCCGATGGCGCGGCAGTTGGCGAGGCCCACCGCAAGCCGCACCCCCCGCCCCCGCGGCCCCGGCCAGAGCGCGGCGCTACACCGTGAGAGTGACCCGCTCCGCCGCCTCCCGAGTGGCAACCTCCTCCGCCCCCAAGCCGGAGGCGTTCCTGCACAGGACGACGGAACCGCCGATCGCGAGCGGCGCGAGGAGCCCCGCCGCCAGACCGGGCCAGCTGTCCAAGGGCAGCCGGGACAGCACCCGCGCCCCCGGCGCCAGCCGGTACGCCTCGGCCGAGGCGACGGCCCGTTCCACGACCTCCCCGGCGGTCATCGTGCCCTCGCCGGCGAGTTCGAGCGCCGGCGAGCCCGC
Source organism: Streptomyces sp. IBSBF 2435 (assembly GCF_036815005.1). Classification (NCBI taxonomy): domain Bacteria; kingdom Bacillati; phylum Actinomycetota; class Actinomycetes; order Kitasatosporales; family Streptomycetaceae; genus Streptomyces; species Streptomyces sp. IBSBF 2435. The sequence goes on from NZ_JAJSYW010000009.1 coordinate 52,433, forward strand.
GCCCACCGGCGCGTACGGCACGAAGCGGTCGCCCTGCCCGGGCACCTCGACGGCGTAGTCGAGAAAGCCCGCGGGCGGCTGCGGGAAGCGCCCGCCGAGCGGGCGCAGCGCCAGCGCCACCCGCTCCCCGCCGCAGGCCCGCGCCCGCTCCAGGGTGTCGGGTCCGCTGACGACGAGGTCGGCGGTGCCGGGGTCCGCGCCCGGCGCGACCACCACGCCGGTGGAGAACCCGGCCAGTACCCACACCGCCGTCTGCCAGTGCGCGGGCAGCAGCAGCGCCAGCCGGTCGCCGGGCTGCGCCCCCAACTCGTCCTGCAGGAGATTCGCGGTCTTCGCGACCCAGTTCCCGAAGGTGGCGACCGACAGTTCGACCCGCTCACCCGTGGCGTCGTCGTAGAAGGTGATCAGCGGCCGTGCCGGATCGGTGCGCAGGGCGGAGGCGAGCAGGCCGGCGGGGGTTTCCCGGGTGGGTGACGTCACGCCGGCCAGGCTACCGGCCGTGCCGGGGTACGGCGGCGGCTACCCTCGGGCGGGTGCCTTCACCGCGACCGCGCCTCACCGGCGGCGTCCCCGCCCCCAGGCCGGAGCGGGGGCGTATCCGTGCCCTGACCCCGCGAGGACCCCTCGACGTACGCCGTACGCTCATGCCGCTGCGCCGCGGTCCGGGCGACCCGGCGTTCCGGGTCGACGCCGACGGCACCTTCTGGCGGGCCAGCCGTACTCCCGCGGGCCCCGGCACACTGCGGCTGCGGGGCAGCGCGGCCGCAATGGAGGCCGAGGCGTGGGGCCCGGGCGCGGAGTGGCTGCTCGACGCGCTGCCCGCGCTGCTCGGCGACGGCGACGACCCGGCGGCGTTCACCCCCCGGCACCGGATCGTGCACGCGGCGCACCGGCGTCATCCGGGCCTGCGGCTGACCAGGACCGGGCTCGTACTGGAGGCGCTGATCCCGTCGGTGCTCGAACAGAAGGTGACCACGGCGGAGGCCTACCGTGCCTGGCGGCTGCTGCTGCTCCAGCACGGTGAGCCGGCGCCGGGCCCGGCCGGCCGTATGCGGGTGATGCCCGACGCACGCGGCTGGGCGCGGGTGCCGTCGTGGGACTGGCACTGCGCCGGGGTGGACGACAAGCGCGCGTCCGCGGTCCTGCGGGCGGCCCGCCTGGGGCCCAGGCTGGACGCGCTGACGTCGCTGCCGCCGCAGGAGGCGGGCACCCGGCTGCAGAGCGTGCCCGGCATCGGCCCGTGGACGGCCGCGGAGACGCTGCAGCGCAGCCACGGCGCCCCGGACGCGGTCACGGTCGGCGACCTGCACCTGCCGCACCACATCGGCTACGCGCTGACCGGCGCGCGGCGGTCGGACGACGCCACGATGCTCGACCTGCTGGCCCCCTACGCGGGCCAGCGCCACCGGGCCGCCCGGCTGATCCTGCTGGCCGCGCCGAGCCCGCCCCGGCACGGCCCCCGCCTGGCTCCGAACCCGCCGACCCGCCACTCCTGAGCGCGGGCCGAGCGCCGGGCCGCCGCCGTGGGCCGGGTGTCCACCGCGACTCGCTCAGCGCACTGCGATGAAGGCGTCGGCCCCGCGCGGCACCCGCGGCGCGGGCGCGGTGGACGGGCGGCCGATGGCCACCGCGCCCATCGGGTCCCAGTTCGGCGGCAGGTCGAGGACGGAACGCACCACATCGCGGCAGAACATCGTGGACGACACCCATGCGGAGCCGAGCTGTTCGCCGGCCAGGGCGACGAGGAAATTCTGCACACCCGCACCGGCGGCGACCACGAACATCTCGCGCTCCGCCTGGGAGCGCCGGGCGTCGGGATAGGCGTGGGCGCCGTCGGCGACCAGGCACGGCACGGCAAGATACGGCGCCCGGCGCAATACGTCGCCGCGCCGCAGCCGCCGGGCGACGCTCTCCTCCGAGAAGCCGTCCCGCTGCAGGTCCGCCGCCCAGGCGTCACGCATGGCGTCGAGCAGCCGCTCGCGTACCTCGGGCGTCTCCAGCAGCACGAAACGCCACGGCGTGGTGTGGTGCGGCGCGGGCGCGGTCACCGCGAGGGCGACCGCCCGCCGGACGGCCGCGGGTTCCACCGGGGTGTCGGCGAAGTCGCGCACCGTGCGGCGCAGCGACACCGCCTCCCGTACGGCCTCCGATGTGCCGAGCCGGAACATGTCGTTGGCGGCAGTGCGCACCAGCGGCCGGGCCCCGGCGTCGTCCGCGTCGGCGGTCTCCGGCGGGAGGACCGTGCCGGGCAGTCCGCGGACCACGGCGACCGGGCGGCCGGTCGCCTTGCCCTTGACCAGGTCGCCGGCCGCGGCCAGTTCGTCGGCCGTGGCGGTCACGGTCATATGCAGCGGATTGCCGTGCGAGTCCGCCCGGCCGCGCAGGTCCTCCAGGACGGCGACGCCCGCGGCGCCGATCGCGACATCGGTGAGCCCCTCGCGCCAGGGTCGCCCGAAGGTGTCGGTGACGACGACGCCGACGTTGACGCCGAGGCCGTCGCGCAGCCCGGTCCTGATCCGGCGGGCGGAGGCGTCGGGATCCTCGGGTAGCAGCAGGACGGTGCCGGGCGCGGTGTTGGACGCGTCGACGCCGGCCGCGGCCATGACGAAGCCGTGCCGGGACTCGACGATCCTGGTCGTTCCGCGGCGCGCCACCAGCCGTACGGCCTCGGCGTCGATCGCGGCCTCCCGGTCGCCGGCGTGCACCAGGCGGCCCTCGGCCTTGCTGACGATCTTGGACGTGACCAGCACGATGTCGCCGTCGGCCAGTTCGACCGCGGTGGCGGCGATGAGCTTGGCGATGTCCGCGCCCGGCTGGACCTCGCCGATGCCCGCGAGGGCGAAGACCTCGACGCGCGGCGTGCTCATGCCCGTACCTCCCGTACCTCTTCGGCGAGCGTCAGCGCCTCGCGCGCCATCCGCGTGGTCGCCTCGCGCCCGGTCATCAGCAGCGGGACCGCCCGGCAGCGGATGCCGGCCGCCTCCACCGGTGCGACGGCGCCCGCGTCGACGGTGTCGACCAGCCAGCCGTCGAGCAGGCCGGAGCCGTAGTGCGCGGCGACCGCGGCGGCCGTGGACTCCACGCCGACCGCGGCCAGCACCTTGTCGGCCATACCGCGCACGGGCGCGTCGCCGATGATCGGCGACAGGCCGACCACCGGCACCCCGGCCTCCGCGATCGCCTCACGGACGCCGGGCACGGCCAGGATCGTGCCGATGCTCACCACCGGATTCGACGGCGGGAAGACGATGACGTCGGCCGCGCCGATGGCCTCCAGCACTCCGGGCGCGGGCTTGGCCGCGTCCGCCCCGACCGCCACGACGGCGTGCGCCGGGACCGCGGCGCGCAGCCGTACCCAGTATTCCTGGAAGTGGACCGCCTTGCGCTCGCCGTCGGTCTCGATCAGGACGTGGGTCTCGATCCGGTCGTCCGACATCGGGATCAGCCGGACGCCCGGCTTCCAGCGGGCGCACAGGGCCTCGGTGACGGCGCTGAGCGGATAGCCGGCGGCCAGCATCTGGGTCCGGACGATGTGCGTGGCGAAGTCCCGGTCGCCCAGGCCGAACCACTCCGGTCCCACCCCGTACGCGGCCAGCTCCTCCTTCACGGTGAAGGTCTCGTCGGCCCGGCCCCAGCCCTGCTCCTCGTGGATGCCGCCGCCCAGGGTGTACATCACGGTGTCGAGGTCGGGGCAGACCTTCAAGCCGAACAGATGGATGTCGTCTCCGGTGTTGCCGATGACGGTGATCTCCGCCTCCGGCGCCGCTGCCAGCAGACCGCGCAGAAAGCGCGCCCCGCCGATTCCTCCGGCCAGAACCACGATTCGCATGGGTCCCAGTCTGTCAGCCCGCCGAAGCGGCTCTTACGGCTGCTGCCCGGCCGGGGCCTGCGCGGTCACCTGGGCGGCGGCCGTCGCGCCCGCGGCGGAGGTGCAGGCGTACGGCGTCATCTCGGTGAGGCCGGGGAAGTAGACGTGCAGGCTGACCGCGGGCTCCAGGCTGTCGTTGACGACCTCGTGCACATAGCCGGGTGCGAAGGCGCGCTGGCCGCCCCCGGCGAGCGCGCGGACGGTCTCGCCGCGGTCGCCGAGCGCGCGTTCGCGCAGCGCGCCCTGCAGGACGGTCAGTACGCCCGACGAACCGCCGTGGTCGTGCAGCCCGCTGCTCTGGCCCGGGAGCCAGCTGAGCAGCCACACCTCGTAGCCGGGGCCGGTCTGCAGGCGCGCGTACCAGCGGGTGGTGGCGTCGTAGCGCACCAGGGGGGCCCATCGCCCGCGGTCGGCGGCGATGGAGCGGGCGAGTCCGGCGAACTCCGCCACGGTGCCGGGGTGTTGCGGCACCGGGGGGAGAAGGTGGGGCAGGGCGAGCGGGTCACCGGCGATGGAGACGTCGGAGTACATGAAGGTGTGTCCCTGGGGTGTGCACGAGTGGCGGGCGGTGCCAGGACCGGAATGACAGGTCCTGAACAGGGGGCTCAGCGACAGCGGCAGGAACAACAGCAGTTCTGCGCGAGCGCGACGCAGCAGGACTCGCGACGGCGGGTCCGGTAGGGCGCGTGGTGCTCGGCAGGCATGCGTACAAGAAGACCTGTCCGGCGGACCCGCTGTCAACTGGATGTCCGTTATATTGCTTTTCTTTCACCTGATCCGGCGCTGCGCGCTGCTGAAAGGTTTGTGCGTGGGTATGTGGGGACAGGTGCAGCGACATCCGTGCACCGCGGTATTCCGCTCACCGGACGCAACCGAGCTGGGGAAACCGCGCGACGCGCAGTCCGTCGTCGCGTACATGTCCGACCGTTCCCCGGTGACCGCGCGCTCCTGTGATCGAAATGTGATCCGCGGCGCTTCATCCGTACGGGTGGAACGTGCGACGTTGCCGCAGCGTCTGACGACGTGTGAGTGGTGGAGCGATCGGACCACGGTTGACGGATCCATGCTTTTAGCCCGATAACAACACTTTCCGTCACCCCTTGGTTCAGCGGAGTGAATAACGGACCCAATAGCAGATCTCGGCTTGACTGGCCCGGATCGGCGCACTTGTAATTTCACTCGTGTCGTTAAGCCGCACATGGTGACGGCCCACATCACGGGGAAGCACGACAGACGAGGGGCGCGCATGACCGAGCAGTTCCAGTTGCTGCTGGCCGAAGAGGCCGACGAGGAACTCGGCTGGCAGGAGCGCGCGCTGTGTGCGCAGACCGACCCCGAGTCGTTCTTCCCCGAAAAGGGCGGTTCCACGCGTGAGGCGAAAAAGGTCTGCCTCGCTTGCGAAGTCCGTTCCGACTGCCTGGAATACGCCCTCGCCAACGACGAGCGCTTCGGTATCTGGGGCGGCCTGTCGGAGCGGGAGCGCCGCCGGCTCAAGAAGGGCGTCGTCTGACCCGCACGCCATCCGCACAGGATCCCGGCCGGCCCCTGAGCAGCGGCAAGCCCGGCCATCTGCCACCGCTCGTACGCCTGCTCCGCAGCCCGCCCGCCGCGTCCCCGGACGCGACCGACGGGCTGCTGTTGTTCTCACACTGTGCTCACGCCAGGCCGGTGGTGTCCGCGTAAGCCGTTAGTGTGGGTGGCCGTCCGAGATGCAACCCCGCCGCGAGCGGGCGCCAGCGTCCACCGCAGTCCAGCGAACCGGGGCCAGAACCTCGATGCCCGTGAACAGCCCAGCACCGGCCGCCCACCCTGCCGGCACCCCTGAGTTCCCGCGCCATGTCGTCACCGCCGTGCTGGTAGCGCACGACGGCGCGCGCTGGCTGCCCAAGTCCCTCGCAGGTCTGCTCGCCCAGGACCGCCCGGTCCAGGACGTCATCGCCGCCGACACCGGCAGCGCCGACGACTCCGCGCGGCTGCTCGCCGAATCACTCGGCGACCAGCGCGTCCTGCACCTGGCCCGGCGTACGAGCTTCGGCGCCGCGGTCGAGGAGGCCGCCCGTACCGCCGTACCGCTCACCGCGGAGCAGCTGCCGTACCTGATCCGCCGCAGCGGCTGGGACCCCGCCACCCGCAGCTGGAACGACGACGTCTACGACGAGCCCCAACAGCCGTACGGCGAACCCGTCCAGTGGCTGTGGCTGCTGCACGACGACTGCGAGCCCGACCCCGGCGCCCTCGCCGGCCTGCTGCGGGTCGCCGACAGCTCGCCGTCCGCCGCCATCATCGGCCCCAAGCTGCGCAGCTGGTACGACCGCAAGCAGCTGCTCGAAGTCGGCGTCAGCATCGCCCGCAGCGGCCGCCGCTGGACCGCGCTCGAACGCCGCGAACAGGACCAGGGCCAGCACGACCAGGTGCGCCCGGTGCTGTCGGTGTCGTCCGCCGGCATGCTGGTCCGCCGCGACGTGTGGGAGGAGCTGGGCGGCTTCGACCGCCGACTGCCCCTCATGCGCGACGACGTCGACTTCTGCTGGCGCGCACAGAGCGCGGGCCACACCGTGCTCGTCGCCCCCGACGCCGTGCTGTGGCACGCCGAGGCCGCCTCCCGCGAGCGCCGCCCGGTGGACTGCGCGGGCCGCTCCGCCGTCAACCCGCACCGGGTCGACAAGGCCGGTGCGGTCTACACGCTGCTCGCCAACACCCGCGGCCCACTGCTGCCGTACGTCGCCCTGCGCATAGTCCTCGGCACATTGCTGCGCACCCTCGCCTATCTCGTCGGCAAGGTGCCAGGACAGGCCGTCGACGAGATCGTCGGCCTGCTCGGCGTCCTGCTGCGCCCCGGGCGGGTGCTCGGCGCCCGCCGCAGGCGCGGCGCGGGCACCGTCGCCCCCTCCGAGCTGCGGCCGCTCTTCCCGCCGCCAGGCGCGACCGTACGCGCCACCGTCGACCAGGTCGTCAGCAACATCGGGGGCCGCGCCGACGCCGCCACCGCCGCGGCAGGACGCCACGGCGGCGCCGTCGAGTCCGGACCGGGTGACGACGACAGCGGCGACTTCCTGGAGATCGAGCAGTTCGCCCGGCTCAAGCGGATCGCCCGCAAACCGGGCCCCGTGCTCTTCGCGGTGCTGCTGGTCGTCTCGCTGGCCGCCTGCCGCTCCCTGCTCGGCGGCGGCTCGCTGGCCGGCGGCGCCCTGCTGCCCTCCGACCCCGGCGCCTCCGACCTGTGGCGCAGCTACACCGGGGCCTGGCACTCCCTCGGCACCGGCGGCACCGAGTCCGCGCCGCCCTACCTCGCCGTCCTCGGCCTGTTCTCGACCGTGCTGTTCGGTTCCACCGGCCTCACCCTGACCCTGCTGCTGGTCGCGTCGGTGCCGCTGGCCGGCTTCGCCGCCTACTTCGCGTCCCGCCCGCTGGTCGAATCACGGCTGCTGCGCGCCTGGGCCTCGGTCGCCTACGCCTTCCTGCCGGCCGCGACCGGCGCGCTCGCCACGGGCCGTCTCGGCACCGCCGTCCTGGCCATCCTGCTGCCGCTGATGGCCCGCGCCGCGGTCGCCTGCGCCGGGCTCCAGCTCGGCGCCGCCGCCCTGGACCGCGGCGCCAGGCCCGGCTGGCGCGCCACCTGGGCACTGGCCCTGATGCTCACCTTCACCACCGCCTTCACCCCGATCACGTGGCCCATTGCACTGGTTCTCGCCGCCGCGACCGTCGCCTGGCGGATGGCCACCGGCCGCGGCGCCCTGCTCGTACCGCACCTGCTGCGCTTCGCCGCGCTGATCATCACCCCGATCGTGCTGCTCGCCCCCTGGTCGCTGACGCTGCTGTCGCACCCGGGACGGCTGCTCCACGAGGCGGGCCTGCCGTACGGCGGCGCCAAGGACGCGTCGGGCCTTGACCTGCTGCTGCTCAGCCCCGGCGGCCCCAAGGCCTCCGGCGGTGTCCTGCTGGTCGGCCTGGTGCTGGCCGCGCTCGCCGCGCTGCTGCGCGACACCCGGCGTACCGCGATCATCGCGGCCTGGGCCGTCGCCGCGACCGGCCTGCTCTTCGCCGTCATCGAGAACGGCAAGGCATGGGCGGGACCCGCCACACTCGTCTACGGCCTGGCACTGCTGGCAGCAGCCGCGGTCGGCGCGGAAGGCGCCAACGAGCGGATCGCCGCCAGCGGATTCGGCTGGCGGCAGCCCGTCGCCGGCCTGATCGCCTTCGCCGCCGCCGCCGCGCCGCTGCTCGCCGCCTTCACCTGGGTCGCGCACGGCGCCGACGGACCCCTCGACCGCCGCGACCCGCAGCAGGTGCCCGCTTTCGTCGCCGAGGAGAGCACCAGCGGCGACCAGGCCCGCACCCTGGTCCTCAGCGGCACCGAAGGCCATGTCGCCTACGCACTGGTCCGCGGCGCGGGCGTCCGCATCGGCGACGCGGAATTGGCCGCGCAGGCCCGCCGTGACGCCACCTTGGACACCCTCGTCGCCAACCTGGTGGCCGGCTCGGGCGCCGACCAGGGCAGCAGGCTCGCCGGCTACGCCGTCCGCTACGTCCTCGCGCAGAAGGGCACGCCCCGCGCCCTGTCCCGCGTCATGGACAGCACCCCCGGCCTGTCCCGCGTCAGCCAGGCCGACGGCAGCGAGCTGTGGCGGGTCGACACGACCGTCTCCCGGCTGACGATCACCGCCAGGGGCGCGCAGCCCGTCGCCGTCCCCTCGGGCCGCGTCGAGGCGCACACCAAGCTGCCTCCGGGCCCGCAGGGCCGCGTGCTGCGGCTCGCCGACTCCGCGTCGGGCGGCTGGCAGGCCAGCCTCGACGGCGCCAGTCTGACGCCGACCACGGTCGACGGGTGGGCCCAGGGCTTCGAACTGCCCGCCTCCGGCGGACGGCTCGACGTCACCTTCAAGGAGCCCGTCGCCCACGTCGGCTGGCTGGGCGTGCAGGCCCTGCTGCTGCTCGTCACCGTCGTCCTCGCCCTGCCGGGCCGCCGCCGCGAGGTCGACGACGACCTCCCGGACGCCGAGGGCGCCCTCGCCGCCGACATCCCGGCCCAGGCCGGCGGCGAAGGCCGCAGGGCCCGCCGCCTCCAGGCCGCGGCAGAGGCCGAGGCCGCCGCGAGCAGCGCCCAGGACGACGCCGGGCCTGACTCCCCCGAGGGCGACCCCGGACCGCCGCCGCAGCACAACCCGTACGACGCGCAAGCCGCGCCGTACGACCCCGCCGCGGCCGGCTACGACCCGGCCGAGGGCGGCTACGACCCGTACGCCGTCCCGGCCCCCGACGCCGGCGGCCAGGGCGCGGAGCCCTACTACGCGCCCTACCCCGACCAGCAGTGGGAGCAGCAGCCCTACCCCGCGGGACAGAGCGGCTACGAGCAGCAGAACACCGGCTACGGCGACCCGTACGGCTACGTCCCGCCGCAGCCCGGCTACGACCCCTACGCACAGCAGGGGCAGCAGCCACCGCAGGACGGCACGGTGACTGGCTACGGCGACCAGGCGCGCTACGGCGACCAGGGCGGTTACGCCGACCCCGCGGCATATGGCGACGCCGAGCCGTACTACGCAGAAGGCGACCAGCGCCGTGACGGGAGCGACCACCAGTGAACCGCACCACCCTCTCCCTGGGCGGCGCCGTCGTCGCGCTCGCCGTCCTCACCGGCGCCGCCTCCCTGACCGGCGGCAGCGACTCGGCCGCCGCCCCCGAGGGCGCGGTGACCCGGCTGCCGGTGCAGCGCAGCACCGTGGTGTGCCCCGCGCCGTCCCCGTCGGAATTCGCGAACACCACCTACACGTCGTTCACCCCTTCGACGCCACGCGGCGGCGCCGGCGGTACGGGCAGCGCGGAGCTGGTCCCCGCCGCCGACAAGGCCAAGCCGCTCGCGCCGCTCAAGCAGACCGGCAAATCCGTCACCTATACGACGGACAAGCCCGAGGCGCCCGCCCTGATCGGCACCGCCGACGGGCCGCTGGCCCCCGGCTGGGCGGTCGAGCAGACCACCGTGGTGGACTCGGGACCCGGCCGCGGGCTGCTCGGCACCTCCTGCGTCACCCCGGACAGCGAATTCTGGTTCCCCGGTGCCAGCACCGCGACCGGCCGGCAGGACTACCTGCACCTGGTGGACCCCGACGATGCCCCCGCGGTCGTCGACATCGAGATGTACGGCAAGGACGGTCTGCTCAAGGCGTCGACAGGCGACGGCATCACGGTCCCCGGCAAGGGCTCCAAGCCGGTGCTGCTGTCCACGCTGGTCGCCGACAAGGTCGCGGACCTGACCGTGCACGTCGTCGTCCGCAGCGGCCGGGTCGGCGCCGCCGTCCAGGCCACCGACAACAAGATCGGCACGGACTGGCTGCCGCCCGCCGCCGAGCCCGCCACCTCGCTCGTCATGCCCGGCATCCCGGCCGACGCCACCGCCGTGCACCTGGTGGCGTACGCGACCGGCTCCGACGACGCCGACCTGACCATCAAGCTCGCCACCTCGACCGGTCTGATCTCCCCGGCCGACCACGAGACGCTGCACGTCAAGGCGGGGATGACCGCCACGGCCGACCTCGGGGACGTCACCAAGGGCGAGGCGGGTTCACTGGTCGTCGGATCGAGCACCGTCCATTCGCCCGTCCCTGTCGTGGTGGGCCTGCGCGTCACCCGCGGCAAGGGCGACAAGCAGGAGCTGGCCTTCCTGCCCGCGACCCCTGCCATCGACACCCGGGCCACCGTCGCCGACAACCGCGGCAAGGCCTCGACGCTGACCCTGATGGCCGTCGGCAAGGACGCCAGCGTGAAGGTCACCTCGTCGCCCGGGCCGACCGGCGGGACCACGGTGACCAAAACCGTCATCGTCAAGGCGGGCACCAGCCTGTCCCTGCAGCCGCAGCCGCCCTCCCAGGGGAAGGGCGGCTACGCGGTGACCGTGCAACGGCTCTCCGGCGGCCTCGTCTACGCCTCGCGGATGCTGGCGCTGCCGCTGGGCGGCGTACCGATGTTCACCATCCAGCCGCTGCCGGACGACCGCGGCATGGTCGAGGTGCCGCAGGCCGGCGCCGACCTGGCCATCCTCAACAAGTAGCGGCGCAGGGGAGGACCGGCGTCGGGAGACGTCAGTCCTCGCCGTACTTCGGGTCGACGTTCTCTGGGGAGAGGCCGAGGAGTTCCGCGACCTGCTCGACCACCACCTCGTGGACCAGCAGCGCCCGCTCGTCGCGGCTCTTGGCCCGGATCTCCACCGGCCGCCGGTAGACCACGATCCGGCTCGGCCGCCCCTTGTCCGCACCCACCAGCCGCCCCAGCGGCACCGCGTCGCCGTCGGCCGTACCGTCCTGCGGCCAGGGCACCTCCTGCACCGCGAATTCCACGTCCGCCAGCTGCGGCCAGCGCCGCTCCAGCCGGTCGGCGGCGTCTCTGACCAGGTCGTCGAAGGCGTCGGCGCGGCTGACCGCGAGCGGCACCTGCGGCGGCGCGATGGGGCCGCGCATGCCGCGGCCGTGCCGGTCGCGGTGCCGCGGACGCGGATCGGAGGGAGGCGGAGCGGGACTGTCCATCAGCGTGAGCCTAGCCGCCGCCCCGCGCCGTGTCGCGACCCGAATGAACGCGGTCCCCTTATCGTCATCCCACGCCGAGGTTCAGGCCGCATCAAGCCACAGAAGTGACGGAAACGCGCCACCTGGCGCCCTGGGACGCCGCCGGCCACCGTGACGGGCGCCGGGCCGCGTTTGGTACGTACCTCCGGCGGTCCCGGCATCGCCGCAGGTGGCCGCCACAGGGGCGGCGCAGGGCGGGAAAGCGGCGCCGCCACGACACGACCGGGTGAGCCTGGGGAGAGTCGTCGCGGCCCGCTCAAGAGTGCGGTACCGTCCAACCTCGTGAGCCCTGTACGTCGCTGTTCGCGCACCGCTTGCGGCCGCCCCGCCGTCGCGACGCTGACGTACGTCTACGCGGACTCCACGGCCGTCCTCGGCCCCCTCGCCACCTACGCGGAACCGCACTGCTACGACCTGTGCTCCGAGCACTCCGAGCGGCTCACCGCGCCCCGCGGCTGGGAAGTCGTCCGGCTCGCCGTCGACACCGGTCCTGTGCGGCCCAGCGGCGACGACCTGGAAGCGCTTGCCAACGCCGTGCGCGAGGCGGCCCGCCCGCAGGAGCGCACCCGGCCCGGCGCCCGCGACATCGACCCGCTGGAAGTCGCCCGCCGCGGCCATCTGCGGGTGCTCCGCTCGCCGGAGTAGGACTCCGCGCCGCCCCCCAGCTCCTGCCCCCGTGCGGAACGGGCGTATGCCCCCCGGGGTAGGTTGTGGCCGGAACCGCGGCATATTGCCGCGCCGTTCCGTCCGATCTCCGCGACCCCGTACAGCAGAGGTGTGCAGTGGCCGATTTGTCGCAGCTGGTCAAGGCCTACGACGTACGCGGAGTCGTACCCGATCAGTGGGACATCCCGCTCGCTGAGATCTTCGGCACGGCCTTCGTCACCGTCACCGGAGCCGACGCCATTGTCGTCGGGCACGACATGCGGCCCTCGTCCCCCGGCCTGTCCGACGCCTTCGCCCGCGGTGCCGCCTCCCGCGGCGTGGACGTCACCCGCATCGGGCTGTGCTCCACCGACGAGCTGTACTTCGCCAGCGGGCGGCTCGGCCTGCCCGGCGCCATGTTCACCGCGAGCCACAACCCGGCGCAGTACAACGGCATCAAGATGTGCCGGGCCGGCGCCGCGCCCGTCGGCCAGGACACCGGCCTCGCCGACATCCGCGCGCTCGCCGAGAAGTGGCTGGAGACCGGCGTGCCGCCCGGCGCGGCCGTCCCCGGCACCGTCGGCGACCGCGATGTGCTCGGCGACTACGCCGACTTCCTGCGGTCACTGGTCGACCTGTCGGGCATGCGGCCGCTGAAAGTCGTGGTCGACGCGGGCAACGGCATGGGCGGCCACACCGTGCCGACCGTACTGGCCGGCCTGCCGGTCGACCTGGTCCCGATGTACTTCGAGCTGGACGGCACCTTCCCCAACCACGAGGCCAACCCGCTCGACCCGAAGAATCTCGTCGACCTTCAGGCCCGGGTGCGCGAGACCGGTGCCGACCTCGGCCTGGCCTTCGACGGCGACGCCGACCGCTGTTTCGCCGTGGACGAGCGCGGCGAAGGGGTGCCGCCGTCCGCAGTCACCGCCCTGGTCGCCGCCCGCGAACTGGCCGCGCACCCCGGCGCCACGATCATCCACAACCTGATCACCTCACGCTCGGTGCCCGAGGTCGTCAAGGAGCACGGCGGCAGCCCGGTACGCACCCGGGTCGGCCACTCCTTCATCAAGCAGGAGATGGCCGCAACCGGTGCGGTCTTCGGCGGCGAGCACTCCGCGCACTACTACTTCCGCGACTTCTGGAACGCCGACACCGGCATGCTCGCCGCGCTGCACCTGCTGGCCGCCCTCGGCGGCCAGGACGGGCCGCTGTCCGCCCTGGTCGCCGACTACGACCGCTACGCCTCCTCCGGCGAGATCAACAGCACCGTCGCCGACCAGCAGGGGCGTACGGCAGCGGTCCGCGCCGCCTTCGCCGGCCAGGACGGCGTCACCTTCGACGAACTCGACGGGCTCACCGTCAGCGCCGCCGACTGGTGGTTCAACCTGCGGGCGTCCAACACGGAACCGCTGCTGCGGCTCAATGTCGAAGCCGCGGACGACGAGGCCGTCGCCCGTATCCGCGACCAGGTGCTCGCGCTCGTGAACGGCTGAACCCCGCCGCCCCGTCCCGCCGCCTCGCCCCGGCCCCGTGCTCCGGCGAGGCGCGCGGGGATAGGCTGGCGGACAAAGGCCGGGGCATTCGTCCGGCGGGCGCCCCGGACTCCGGCCCGTGGCTGTCCGCACACACCGCACACGGCCCGGTCGGCACCCGCCCGCCGCACACCGCCCGGAGGACACCGCACATGCCGCTCGTCGAAGCCAGCCTTCTGGACATCCTCGCCTGCCCGGCCTGCCACGCCACGCTCCGCGAGGACGTGGACGCCGCGGAGCTGGTCTGCACCTCCGACACCTGCGGCCTGGCCTACCCGGTCAGGGACGACATTCCGGTGCTGCTGGTGGACGAGGCCCGCCGCCCCGGCTGACCGGCCGCGCACCACCGCACCCGCACCCCGTCCGACCGCATCACGATGTCACGACCCGGAGGTCGCATTGTTCGACGAGTCGCTGCTGGAGGACCCCGAGGGGCTGGCCCGCGCAGACACCCGCGGACTGCTCCGCGGAGTCGCCGCCTCCGGCGCCCGGGTCCGCACCGCGCTGCGGCTCGCGGAAGAGGCGGGCGTGACCGCGCTGAAGCCCGACGGCCGGCCCCGTACGGTCCTGGTGGCCGGCAGCGGGCCCGACGCCGCCGGGGTCGCCGACCTGCTGACCGCGCTCGGCTCGGGCAGCTGCCCCGTCGAGGCGCTCACCCCGACGGGACCGTCCCCCGAGCAGGCCCGCTGGACCCTGCCCGGCTGGGTGGGATCGCTCGACCTGCTGCTCCTGATCTCCCCGCACGGCACGGAACAGGGCCTCACCGACCTGGTCGAGCAGGCCTACCGCCGCGGCTGCACCGCCGCCGCCGTCACCCCGGCCAAGGCACCACTGGCCGACGCGGTCGCGCAGGTCCGCGGCCTGGCCCTGCCCTTCGCCGCTGCCGAGAGCAACGGCTCCACCAGCGACACACCCGCCGACGCCGGCGCCTTCTGGGCGCTGCTCACCCCGCTGCTCGCCCTGACCGACCGGCTCGGCCTGATCAACGCACCGACAAGCGAACTCCACGCCCTCGCCGACACCCTGGACGAGGTGGCCGCCCGCTGCGGACCCGCCATCGCCACCTACACCAACCCGGCCAAAACACTCGCCGCGGAATTGGACGACGCCCTCCCGCTGCTGTGGAGCCAGGGCCGGATAGCCGCCGCCGGCGCCCGCCGCTTCGCGACCGTCCTCGCCACCCGGGCCGGCCGCCCGGCACTGAGCGCGGAGCTGCCCGCCGCCCTCACCGCCCACGGCCCGCTCCAGGCCGGCGTGCATGCCCTCACCGCGGACCCCGACGACTTCTTCCGCGACCGCGTCGAGGAATCCGACGGGCTCCGGCTGCGGATCGTGCTGCTCCAGGAAGCCCCCGACCAGCCGGGCTCGGCGGCCCCCGCCGCCCGCGAACAGGCCTACGCCCACGACACCCCGCTGAGCGAGATCGCCGCTCCCGGCGGCAGCGATCTGCACGTCGCGGCGTCCCTGCTCGCCCTGACCGACTTCGCCGCCGTATATCTGGCCGTCGCCTCGACCGAGAGACCATGACCGGCATGAACCGCCTCCTCAACACCGTCCGCCCCTACGCCTGGGGCTCCACCACCGCCATCCCCGAACTCCTCGGCACCGCGCCCACCGGCGAGCCCCAGGCCGAACTGTGGATGGGCGCCCACCCCGGCGCACCCTCCCGCGTCGACCGCGGCGAAGGCCCCGTCCCGCTCGACGCCCTCATCGACGCCGACCCCACCGCGGAACTGGGCGACGCCACCGTCAAGCGCTTCGGCCCCCGGCTCCCCTTCCTGCTCAAGCTGCTCGCCGCCGGCGCACCGCTGTCCGTCCAGGTCCACCCCGACCTCGCCCAGGCCAGGGCCGGATACGCCGACGAGGAAGCCCGCGGCATCCCGCTCGACGCCCCGCACCGCACCTACAAGGACGCCAACCACAAGCCCGAAATGCTGGTGGCGCTGTCCTCCTTCGACGGACTGTGCGGATTCCGCCGGCCCGCCGACGCCGCCGCGCTCATCGACGCCCTCGGTGTCGGCGCCCTCGCCCCCTACGCCGACATCCTGCGCGCCCACCCCGAGGACCGGGCGCTGCGCGAGGTCCTCGCCGCCGTCCTCGGCGCCGACCCCGCCGCGACGGCCGACACCGTCCACGCCGCCGCCGAGGCCGCCGCCCGCCTGGCCACCACCGACACCCCGTACGCCGCGGCCTACGCCGTCTACGCCAAGGCCGCCCACAGCTTCCCCGGCGACCGCGGTGTCATCGCCGCGATGCTGCTCAACCATGTGCAACTCCAGCCAGGCGAAGCCCTCTACCTCGGCGCCGGCGTCCCGCACGCCTACCTCGACGGCCTCGGCGTCGAAATCATGGCCAACTCCGACAACGTGCTGCGCTGCGGTCTCACCCCCAAACACATCGACGTGCCCGAACTCCTGCGCGTCGTCCGCTTCGAAGCCGGCGACCCCGGCGTGCTGCGCCCCGAGGCCGCTCCCGACGGTGAGGAGCTGTACGCCGCCCCCATCGACGAATTCCGGCTCTCCCGCTACGTCCTCGCCGCCGGCTCCGGCCCACGCACTCTCGACCAGGGCACCCCGCAGATCCTGCTGTGCACCGCGGGGCAGGCGCTGCTGAGCGCCGAGGACGGCAGCACACTGACCCTCGGCCGCGGCGAGTCCTGCTGGATCCCGGCCGGCGAACGCACCGAACTCAGCGGCGAAGGCACCGTCTTCCGCGCCACCGTGGCGGCCTGAGACACCGACCGCGGCGCGGACTGCAACAATGTCCGTCCGCAGTGCCCGACACGGCGAGCCAGCCGCCCGGGCCGACGGAAGGGACACCCAGCACTTATGAGCGCCTCAGGCGGAAGCAGAGCGATCGTCGCGGCGCTGAGCGCCAACCTCGCCATCGCCGCGGCGAAGTTCGTGGCATTCGCGTTCAGCGGCTCCTCCTCGATGCTCGCGGAAGGCGTGCACTCCCTCGCCGACTCCGGCAACCAGGCACTGCTCCTCATCGGGGGCAAGAAGGCCAAGCAGGCAGCCAATGAGGAACACCCGTTCGGCTACGGCAGGGAACGCTACATCTACGCATTCCTCGTCTCGATCGTCCTGTTCTCCGTGGGCGGCATGTTCGCCCTCTACGAGGGCTACGAGAAGATCCGCCACCCGCACCCGGTCGACCACTGGTACTGGCCGGTCGGCGTCCTGATCTTCGCCATCGCCGCCGAGGGTTTCTCCTTCCGTACCGCCGTCAAGGAGTCCAACCCCACGCGCGGGACCCTGTCGTGGGTCGAGTTCATCCGCCGCGCCAAGGCACCGGAACTCCCGGTCGTCCTGCTGGAGGACTTCGGCGCCCTCATCGGCCTGGTCCTCGCCCTGCTCGGCGTCGGCATCGCGCTGGCCACCGGCAGCGGCGTCTGGGACGGCGTCGGCACCCTGTGCATCGGGACCCTGCTCATCTGCATCGCCCTCGTGCTCGCGGCTGAGACGAAGTCCCTGCTGCTCGGCGAAGGCGCGGGAGCGGACTCCCTGGCCCGCATCCGCGCGGCCGTGGTCGCGGGCGACACCGTCACCGGCATCATCCACATGCGCACCCTGCACCTCGGCCCCGAAGAACTGCTGGTCGCCGCCAAGATCGCCGTCAAGCACGACGACACCGCCGCCGAGGTCGCCCGCGCCATCGACGCCGCCGAGGAACGCATCCGCGCCGCAGAACCCTTCGCCCGCGTCATCTACCTCGAACCCGACATCTACAGCGACACCGCCGCTGCGGCCGGCCCCGACCCCGACCAGACGCCCGGCGGCCGCTGACCCCGATGGACTGCGACGGATCGGCCGACCGGTGTAGATTCGTTCCCAGCCAGACGTCGCTGCTGATGGCGGTCGGGCGGTCACCGCACGGTGACCGGCCGAGGGAGAGAGGGCCTCCGACGGGTTGCGCTGCCGCAAGGGGACAGGTCCGCCCGCAGCCGGTCGCACCTGTTGCCGCCTTGTGACCGCGCCACACCCCCGTCCACCTCGATCGCACCGAGGAGCAGCCCGAATGACGACTACCGCCACCGACTTCAAGGTCGCGGACCTCTCCCTTGCGGCCTTCGGCCGCAAGGAGATCACCCTCGCCGAGCACGAGATGCCCGGCCTGATGTCCCTGCGCGCGGAATACGCCGCCAGCCAGCCGCTCGCCGGCGCCCGTGTCACCGGCTCGCTGCACATGACCGTGCAGACCGCCGTCCTCATCGAGACCCTGGTCGCCCTCGGCGCCGAGGTCCGCTGGGCGTCCTGCAACATCTTCTCCACCCAGGACCACGCCGCCGCGGCCATCGCGGTCGGCCCTGACGGCACCCCCGACAACCCCCGGGGCATCCCCGTCTTCGCCTGGAAGGGCGAAAGCCTCGAAGAGTACTGGTGGTGCACGGAACAGGCGCTGACCTGGCCCAACACACCCACCGGCGGCCCGAACATGATCCTGGACGACGGTGGCGACGCCACCCTGCTCGTGCACCAGGGCGTCGAGTTCGAGAAGGCGGGCGCCGTCCCCGCCGCCACCGCGGAGGACAGCGAGGAGCACGGCTACGTCCTCGCCCTGCTGCGCCGCACCCTCGCGGCGAGCCCGCAGAAGTGGACCCAGCTCGCCTCCGAGATCCGCGGGGTCACCGAGGAGACCACCACCGGCGTCCACCGCCTCTACGAGATGCAGCAGGAAGGCACGCTGCTCTTCCCGGCGATCAACGTCAACGACGCGGTGACGAAGTCGAAGTTCGACAACAAGTACGGCTGCCGGCACTCCCTGGTCGACGGCATCAACCGCGCCACCGACGTCCTGATCGGCGGCAAGGTCGCCGTCATCTGCGGCTACGGCGACGTCGGCAAGGGCTGCGCCGAGTCGCTGCGCGGCCAGGGCGCCCGCGTCATCGTCACCGAGATCGACCCGATCTGCGCGCTCCAGGCGGCGATGGACGGCTACCAGGTCGCCACGCTCGACGACGTGGTCGAGACGGCCGACATCTTCGTCACCACCACCGGCAACCGGGACATCATCATGGCCTCCGACATGGCCAGGATGAAGCACCAGGCGATCGTCGGGAACATCGGCCACTTCGACAACGAGATCGACATGGCCGGCCTCGCGAAGATCCCCGGCATCGTGAAGGACGAGGTCAAGCCCCAGGTCCACACCTGGACCTTCTCCGACGGCAAGGTCCTGATCGTGCTGTCCGAGGGCCGGCTGCTCAACCTCGGCAACGCCACCGGCCACCCCTCCTTCGTCATGTCCAACTCCTTCACGGACCAGACGCTGGCGCAGGTCGAGCTGTTCACGAAGCCCGAGGAATACCCGATCGGCGTCTACGTGCTGCCCAAGCACCTCGACGAGAAGGTCGCCCGGCTGCACCTCGACGCACTCGGCGTCCGGCTCACCACCCTGCGGCCCGAGCAGGCCTCCTACATCGGCGTGAAGGTCGAAGGCCCCTACAAGCCCGACCACTACCGCTACTGAGCGACACGTCCCCACCGTCCGGCCCGACCAGGCCGAACCGAACCGCGCAGGCCCCCGTCTCCCCGTCGAGGCGGGGGCCTCGCCAGATCCCGAGAACCCACCATGCCCCGCGGCCGTTACTCGCTCCACGACACTCATGACCACACCCCCTTGGGAGAAGAACACTTCCACTGCGCCACCGGCCCCTCCGGCTGGCGCTACACCGCGCAGACCACGGGTCCCGGCGGCGATCACGCCGGCTCCGTCGACCTGACCCTCGACGAACTCGGCCGCCCCATCCGCCTGGAACTCCATGCCCACGCCTGGCAGGTCCGGGCAGCCGCCCTCGACGGCGTCACCTGGGTCCGCACCGATCCCACCGGCGACCACGCGCAGGAGGGCAACGCCCCCGCGCACGCCTTCACCGGCGCCTCGCCCGCATTCCTGATCGCCACTGCGAGACTCCTCCGCCTCGAACCCGGCGGCCCCGCCACCCGCGTACGTCTCGTGTCATTCCGGCCCCCCGTGCTCGCACCCCTGACTGTTGACCAGTCGTGGTCCCTGATCACCAGGACAGCACATCCGGCCGACAGCGGTTTTCTGCCTGTGGATAACTTTCTGGTGAGCGACCTGGCCACCGGCGACCAGCACGAGGTCCACATCGCGGGCGACGTGGTCCTCGCTGCCCCCGGGATAGAGCTGGAGGACCTCGACACGCCGCCCTCGACCTTCCCCTGATTTGACGCCCATGGGGGTGGGCGGTAGGTTAGAACGGTTGTCACGAACCGGACATCCGGACGTGATCGACGGAGATGGTTACTACTTCGCCAGACGAAGACACTTCAGCCAAGCCAAGAGAAATCTTGCGCGGGGCATTCGTGTCCCCGAACGGCGGATGGTAATTCCGACCTAATAGCTTCTGCTAGAGTCGGAGACACAACGAAGGGAAAGCCCGGAGGGGCCGGTGAAACGGTCTCGAAGGTAGCGTCCGTTCCTTGAGAACTCAACAGCGTGCCAAAAGTCAACGCCAGATATGTTGATACCCCGTCGCGTGCCTC
>NZ_JAJSYW010000010.1:0-75083 GCF_036815005.1 Streptomyces sp. IBSBF 2435
CCCCCCGAGGTCCGGCGTCCCGGCGGTGCTTCGGCGCGCCCCCCGCTCCGCCGCGCGGGATGATCGGAGGATGAGCCGTAGCGGCCACGACGCGGGCGTGCCCGAACTCGAACCCGAGGTGTTCGACAGTGCCATCGTGCCCATCGCGATGACCGCGGGCGACGAGCACCTGCTCGTCTACTACAACGACGCCTTCCGCGTGCTGTTCGGCCCCCGCCGGCTCGGCGTCCCGGCCCGCGACGCGTTCGACGAACCCGCCGCGGCCCCCTTCATCACCATGCTCAACGAGGTCTTCCGCGGCCACATCGCCCGCCAGGTCACCTCCCCCCGCACCACCGACGGCAGCGCGCCCGGCGCGCCCGGCGTCCGCCACTTCGTCTACAGCTGCTCGCCCGTGGTGTCCCGGCACGGTCCCGGCGTGCTCGCGGTGGCCATCGACACCACCGCCCAGGTGACGGCCGCCGAGCACGCGCAGCGGCTGTCCGAGCAGCGGCACCAGGCGCTGCAGCGCTACGAGGCGCTGATGTCCGCGGTCAGCCAGATCGTCTGGCTGATGCAGCCCACCGGTGAGATCCAGGAGCTGGTCGGCGGCTTCGAGGAGTTCACCGGCATCCCGTGGCGGCCGGTGATCGACCAGGACTGGCTGTCCGCGGTCCACCCGCACGACCGCGGCCGGCTGGTGCACACCTGGCGGGACGCGGCCGGGGGCGACCCCTCGACGTTCGTGTGCACCTTCCGGATGCGCACCGCGGCCGGTCTCCACCGCCATGTGCAGTCCCGGGCGGTGCCCATCGTGCGCGACGGGGTCACCGTCGAGTGGATCGGCACCACCGCGGACGTCGAGGACCAGTGGCGCAACCGGCTGCGCGAGAAGCTGCTGGCCAAGGTCGCGACCGTGATCGCGGCGAGCGACGTGCCGCAGGCCTTCGCCGCCGTCACCGACGCGGTGGTGCCCGAGCTGACCGACGCGTGCGGGGTCTTCCTGCTGTCACCGGCGGGCGGGCCCGGCTCCGGCGGCGACCTGACCGTCACCCAAATCGCCTCCAGCGCCCGCGAGGGGCTGCCCCCACTGCCCCCGCTGAGCCACCGGCCGGCGTCCGTCGGCCCGATCACCCGGCAGGTCATCGAGAGCGGCCGCCCCCGGCTGTTCACCTTCCCCGCCGGCGAGCCGCCCGACGGCGTACTGCCCGACCTGTCCGCCGCGTGGCTGCGAGAGGCCCGCGCCACCAGCATCACCGTGGTGCCGGTCGAGATCGACACGGCGGTCGTCGCCTTCGCCGTCGCCGCCGCCTGCGCGGACAGCCCGCCGCCCGGCCCCGCCGACCTCCAGATGCTCGGCGAGGTGCTGCGCGAGGTGCGCGACCCGCTGCGGCAGGCCATGGAACTCCAGCGCACCCGGCACACCGCGCTCACCCTCCAGCGCGCGCTGCTCACCCCCACCCCCCGGGTGCCCGGTGCCGAGATCGCCGCGCACTACCAGCCGGCCAGCAGGACCGCGGAGATCGGCGGCGACTGGTACGACTCGCTGCTGCTGCCGGACGGCTCGGTCACCCTCACCATCGGCGACATCGCGGGCCACGACCTGGAGGCCGCCACCTCGATGAGCCAGCTGCGCAGCATGCTGCGGGTCATCGCCTTCGACCGGTCCCGGCAGAACACCCCGGCCGAGAGCCTGGTGCGGCTCGACCGGGTCGCCGAGGGCCTGGACATCGCGCCGCTGGTCACCGCCGTGCACGCCCGGCTGGAACCGCTGCCCGGCGGCAGCTGGCACGCGGCCTGGTCCAACGCGGGCCACCCGCCGCCGCTGCTGCTGTCCGCCGCGGGGACGCCGCGATTCCTCGAAGGCGGCGGACCCGACCTGCCGCTGTGCGTGGCCCCCTGGATGGCCCGCACCACCTGGCACCACGAGCTGCGGCCGGGGGAGACCCTGCTGCTCTACACCGACGGTCTGATCGAGGTCCCGGGAACCGACCTGAGCGAGGGCATGGCCGCGCTGGCCGCGCACGCCGAGCAGGCCCGCCGCCAGGGCGTGTCGCTGGCCACGCTGTGCGCCCGGCTGCTGGCCGCCGCCGCCGACCGGCGCGACGACGCGGCCGTGATCGGCTTCCGGCCGGTCCCGGGGGGCCGGGTGCGGGCCGAGCGCCCGGCCTGACGGCCGCCGCCGGCACCGCTCAGGTCCGCGCCACCATCAGCACCCCCAGGGTGATCATCGTGCAGGCGATGACCACGTCCAGCACGCGCCAGGAACCCGGCCGGGAGAAGGGCCGCTCCAGCAGCCGGGCGCCGAAGCCGAGACCGCTGAACCACACGAAGCTGGCGGCCACCGCCCCGGCCCCGAACGGCCAGCGCGCCCCGCCGTAGCCGTTGGCGACCGAGCCGAGCAGCAGCACGGTGTCGAGGTAGACATGCGGGTTCAGCCAGGTCATCGCCAGGCAGGTGAGCACCGCGGCCCGCAGTGAGCCGCCCGCGGCGCCCGCCGCCTCCAGCCGCTCCGGCCGCAGCGCCCGGCGGGCGGCCAGCAGACCGTACGACAGCAGGAAGGCGCCGCCGATCCAGCCGGTCACGGTGACCGCGGACGGCCAGGCCCCGGCCACGGAGCCGATGCCGCTGACGCCGGCCGCGATCAGGACGGCGTCGGACAGCGCGCAGATCGCCACCACCGCGGCGACGTGCTCGCGGCGTATGCCCTGGCGCAGGACGAAGGCGTTCTGCGCACCGATCGCCACGATGAGTGACATGCCGGTGCCGAGTCCGGCCAGGGCCGCGAGGAGCGCCGTGTTCATGGGCCGATGCTAGGAAGCGCTGGTACTTTCGGTCCAGCTAAGGATTCTTAGCTAAGATTAGCGATCGTGATGACGAGCGGGCTGCCCCTGGACCAGGTCCGTACGCTGCTCGCCGCCGTGGACGAGGGCACCTTCGAGGCGGCGGCGGAACGCCTCCATGTGACGCCCTCCGCGGTCAGCCAGCGGGTCAAGGCCCTGGAACAGCGCACCGGGCGGGTCCTGCTGCTGCGCTCCAAGCCGGTACGGCTGACCGCCTCCGGCGAGGTCGTCGTCCGCTTCGGGCGGCAATTGGCCCGGCTGGAGGAGGACGCGGCGGCCGAACTGGGCCTGACCGCCGCCGGGCCGACCACCCTGGCGGTCGCGGTCAACGCGGACTCGCTGGCCACCTGGTTCCTGCCCGCGCTCACCGAGACCGCGCGTACCCTCGACGTCTGCTTCGACCTGCACCGCGACGACCAGGACCACACCGCGCTGCTGCTGCGCCAGGGCCGGGTGATGGCCGCCGTCACCTCCTCGCCCGAGCCCGTGCAGGGCTGCTCCGTACGCCCGCTCGGCCTGATGACCTACCGCGCCTGCGCGACCCCCGCCTTCGCCGCCCGCCACCTCGCGCACGGCCCGCTGGCCGAACTGCTGCCCGCCGCGCCCGTGGTGGTCTTCGACCGCAAGGACGACATCCAGGACGGCTTCCTGCGCGCCCTCGCACCTGGCCGCCCCACCGCGGGCCAGCCCCGCCACTACGTGCCCTCGTCCGAGTCCTTCGTCGCCGCCGTCGCCGCCGGCCTCGGCTGGGGCATGCTCCCCGACATCCAGACCGGCCCGCACCGCGCCGGCGGCACCCTGGTCGACCTCGCCGAGGGGCACGCCATGGACGTGCCCCTCCACTGGCAGCAGTGGAAGCTCGACTCCCCGCCGCTGGCCGCCCTCGCCACCGCCGTCGCCCGCGCCGCCGCCGAGGCCCTGGCCCAGGGGCCGCCGCGGCGCCGGTGAGCCGCGGGCGGTCAGGGCCAGGTCATCGTGACGGTGCGCTCGAAATTCACGTAACCGGCGCGCTCGAAGGCGCGGGCCATCGGCACGTTGCCCAGGTCGGTGGCCGCCCGGATACGGGGGGAGTCGTGGGCGGCGAGGATCCGTGTGCCCTCGGCCAGCAGGTCGTCGACGCAGCCCTTGCCGCGGTGCGCGGGCAGGACGCCGATATAGGCGATGACCGGGTGGTAGCTGTTGCGGGCGGGGACGACGAAGCCGACGGGGTCGCCACCCGGCAGCGTCGCGATCCGCCACCAGTCGCGCGGGCTGGTGTACAGCGCGAGTTCGCCCTCGTAGTGGGTGAGCGCCGCCTCGCGGGGCGTCATCGCGGCGAGGTCGGCGCGGCTGTGGGCGTCGAGCGTGCCGTCGAGCACCGCGGTCATCAGGGTGACGATCTCCTCGGCGTCCCGCACCCGCCGGAAGGCGAGCCGGCCGCCGGGCGCGGGGACCGGTGTGCCCGGGCGCCACTCCAGCCGCAGCCGCTCGACCAGGAGCCGGGCACCGGTCCGCTCCAGCACCGCCATGCGGTCCTCGACGGCCCGCGTGGCCGCGGGATGGTCCCGCCAGTCGGCCGGGACGAAGCGGTTGTACTCCGGCGGCCGGGAGCCGGCCGGGACGACCTTCGCCGTGGCGGCGCGCACCAGGTGTTCGGCGACGTCCAGCAGGTCGGGGTCGGCGGCGCTGTCGTCCAGGTCGAGGACGTCGAGGAAGAGCGGGTCGCGCTCGCCTGTACGGCTCCACCAGGCGGCCCTGGCCAGCAGGCGCCCGCCGCGCAGGGCGACCCACATCCACTCGGGGCGACGGCGGCCCTGGGCGAGGTCGTCGGCCAGTTCGTCGTTGAGGACGTAGGGCAGTCGCGAGAAGAGGCCGAGTTCTTCCGGCCCGGCGATCGGGCGCACGGTCAGGTCGTTCTTCGCCAGGGTCAAGCTGTTCGCTCCGCGGGCAGGGGGGTCGGGTCGTGGTGCCCCGCGCACACGGGGTGCTGCGGGCACTGCGGCAGTCAACACCGCGACCGTCCGTGGCGCGAGGCATTTGTGCGGCCGGCGGGCCGTCGGCCGGCCCGTCCCGCGCCGCCGGGGGCGTACGCCCGCGGCCGACCGTACCCGCGGGCGGCTCGCACCGGGCCGGGGCGGACCCCGGCCCGTAGCGGGCCTATTCCCCCATCGCGCCCGGCGTCGTGAAGTCCGGGCTGGAAAACCCCGGACTTGAGAAGCCCGCCTCGTCGGGGACGAGGTCGTCGGCGTCCTCGGCCTCGTAGTCCGGGCCCTCGAAGGGCGGGACGACGTAGTCGGGCGGGGTGTAGTCGCCGATCGTGGAGCCGGGTCCGCTGAAGTCGGGACTGGAGAAGTCCGGGCTGGAGAAACCCGGTGAGAAGTCCGGCTCCTCGTGGTGCGAAGGCTCGTCGCTCATGCCGTCTCCTCCGTGCGGGACGCGCCGCGCGGAATGAATGCGGGGGCGCTGCCGTTGTGGTCCGTGCACAACCGATTATGACGAGTACACGAAGAGAAAGGCGCCCCCATGAAAGTACGCAATTCGCTGCGGTCGTTGAAGAACCGTCCGGGCGCCCAGATCGTGCGCCGGCGCGGCAAGGTCTACGTGATCAACCGCAAGGACCCGCGCTCCAAGGCCCGCCAGGGCTGACCGGCCCGCAGACCGTGGCAGCGCCGCTCGGCCCTGACGCCCCGCGTCGGGGCCGCAGCACGGCAGCCCCGACCGGTGCGATCCGCGGAATCCCACTGCTGCGGCGGCTCGCCGCGCCCTGGACCGCTGCCACGGCATCGCACCGGCATGTGGCGCCGGTGCGATGCCGGAAGGCCCCCTGACCGCCGCGGCCGCGCGCCGGGTGTTCGGCGCGCGACACCGCAGACGGGGGTCGGTGACGGATCACCGCGGCGCCCGGGCCGACGCGGATCACCCGGCTCCTGAGCAGCCGTTGATCTTGCGCAGTCCACTATGCCGTGCCGAGGCGACTGAGGTCCAGACCACCTGAAGTGAATAGTGGGATTGCCGCCGCGAGTCCGGTCGCCCCCGGCTCTGGCCGCCCCCGACGCCCGCCGGGGAAGCGGCCGTCACGCCCGCGGGGACGTGCCCCCGGCACCGATCAGCCGCAACTGCGCCCGCGTCACCGCGGGCGGCCCGTCCTGCGGCACCGCCACCGAGCGCAGGCCCGCCAGCTGGATGTCCAACTGCCGCTGCCAGGCGTCCGGTACGACGGCCCCGCTGGTCTCGACGATGCCGCGCAGGCCCCAGATCAGCGCCATGACGTCGCCCAGCTCGACGCCGGGCGCGACCCGCCCCGACTTCTGCGCCTGGACCAGGAGTTCGGTGATCCGGTCGCGCAGCACCTCCACGCAGGCCGTCTTGGAGTGGCCGACGAGCTTGTCGGCGTAGCCGCGGTGCTTGCTCAGCGAGCGGCCGATGACCCGCAGGAAGGCTTCCAGGCCCGACCCGTCGGGCAGGGCGAGCGACCGCCTGGCCACCTCGGTGAGTTCGCTCAGCATCAGCCCGGCGATCTCGTCGACCAGCGCCTCCTTGTTGGGGAAGCGCCGGTAGACCGTGCCGACGCCGACACCGGCGCGCGAGGCGATCAGCTCCATGCTGGCGTCGGTGCCGAACTCGGAGAGCACCTCCCGCGCCGCGTCGATCACCAGCTGGTGGTTGCGTACCGCGTCCCGCCGGAGCGGCCGGGCGGGCGGGTCCTGCTCGGCCGCCGCGGGCCCTGGCGCCGGCGCCGGTACCGCCGGGCGCGCGTGTCCAGTCATCGTCGCTCACTCACTCCCGCCCGATACCCGCCGCTTCCCGGCTCATTCCGGTTTGTCCCCTACGACGGTACCCCCGGGGATCAGCGCCAGCTCCGGGTGCTGCGGCTCGTCGGCGAAGTCGATCCGGCTGGTGCGCCGGCCGACCGGGATCAGCGTCGCCGCGATGGCCGCGACCACCATGGCGCCGCCCAGCATGGCGAAGCCGTTGGTATAGCCGGACTCCTTCGGCAGGCCGTCCGCGGCAGGGCTCGCGGTGACGACACTGGCCATCAGCGCGGCACCGATGGAGCCGCCGATGGTACGGATGTTGGCGTTCATGCCGCTGGCCACGCCGGTCTGCGCGGGCGGGACCGCGCTGACGATCAGGCTGGACATCGCGGCGAAGGTCAGTCCGAAGCCGGCGCCCATGATGGCGGTGGCCACGTACAGCTCCCAGGTGCTGGTGTGGGCGAAGGCCAGCAGCGCCATCGACACGGCGCCGATCAGCGAGCCCATCAGCACGACCTTCTTGCCGCCGATGCGGTTGGCCAGGCCGTTCGCACCGAGGCCGACCATGAACATCGCCACCGACATCGGCAGCAGGATCAGCCCGGACTGGGTGATGCTCGCGCCGAAGCCGTAGCCGGTGGACTTCGGAGTCTGCACGAATTCCGGCAGGAAGGCGAAGACCGCGTACATTCCGACGCCGACCAGCAGCGCCACCAGGTTGTTGGTCCACACCGCGGGGCGGGCCATCATCTTCATGTCGATCAGCGGGGTCACCGACCGCAGCTCGACCAGCACCCAGCCCACCGCGAGCACCACGGCCGCGGCGATCAGGCCGAGCACCTTGCCCGAGCCCCAGCCCCACACCGGGGCCTGGCTGAGCGCGACGAGCAGGGCCACCAGCCAGGCGGACAGCAGCACCGCGGGCGCCCAGCTGATCCGGCCCGGCGTGCGCATCGGCGACTCGGGGACGATGAAGTGGGCCGCCACCGCCGAGATCAGCGTGAGGATCATCGGCAGCCAGAACAGCCAGTGGTAGTCCAGCGCGTTGACGATCGGTCCCGCGAGCACGATGCCCAGGCCGCCGCCGACCGCGAGGATCGAGGCGATCATGCCGACCGCCCCGTTGAGCTTGTCGCGCGGGAATTCGTCGCGGATGATGCCGAACGCCAGTGGCAGGACGCCGCCGCCGATGCCCTGGATCGCCCGGGCGATGATCATCACCGTCACATTGGTCGCCAGGGCCGCGAGCAGCGACCCGGCGGCCAGGGCGATGAGCGTCGCGACGAAGACGCGTTCCTTGCCGATCATGTCGCCCACCCGGCCCATGATCGGCGTGAATATCGAGGCGGACAGCAGATAGGCGGTCAGCACCCAGGTCACGGTGTTCTGGGTGGTGTGCAGGTCGGCCTGGATCGTCGGCAGTACCGGGGTGACCAGGGACTGGAGCAGCGCGTACGCGCTCACACCGGCCGCAAGGACCGCGAACGTGACCTGGTGGTGTGTGCGCCGGGCCTCGGACGCCATGGAACTCCTTCAGAAAGATGAAACGGAACGATCATTCCGGAACTCAGGATAAGGGATCAGGAATGATGATTCCGTTTCATGACGATGAGGGAAACCGCACACCCGACTCGGGAATTTTCCGGGCGCCCGCGCACACCGGACATGACCTGAGCCTTTGCGCCCGGTCCGGCGCGGCCCGCTTTCCGAGGCAGTCGGAGGGCTCCGGCCGTCCGCGCTCCCCGCGACGCCCTGAACGGCCGCGGGCGGTCGGCCTATCCTGAGCGGGTGTTCTCACCCGAGGGACCCGCACTGCGCGAGCTGGCCGTCCAGGCGCTGTCCTCCGTGGACCGCGGCTACGACCTGCTCGCGCCGACGTTCGACCACACCCCTTTCCGTACGCCCGACCGCTTCCTCGACGCGACCGCCGCCGCGCTCGCACCGTTCGGACCCTTCGACGCAGGGCTCGACCTGTGCTGCGGTACGGGCGCGGGGCTGCGGGCGCTCGCCCCGCTGTGCCGCAAGCGGCTGACCGGCGTCGACTTCAGCGCCGGGATGCTGGCGCGGGCGGCCGGGGACGCCGGGCCGGCCGCGGGGGGACCGGCGCCGCAGTGGGTGCGGGCCGACGCCCGCGCGCTGCCCTTCGACGCGGCCTTCGACCTGGCGGTGAGCTTCGGCGCCTTCGGGCACTTCCTGCCCGCCGAGCGCCCCGGGCTCTTCGCCCAGGTGCACCGGGCGCTGCGCCCCGGCGGCCTGTTCGCCTTCCCGGTCGGCGCGCCGCCGCCGGTCACCTCGCCCTGGTACTGGGCGATGGCCGGCTTCGACGGCGCCATGCGGGTGCGCAACGCGCTGTGGCGCCCGCCCTTCGTGATGTACTACCGCACCTTCCCGCTCTCCGCGGTGCGCGAGGACCTGGCGGCGGCCGGCTTCGAGGTGGAGGTCACCGCGCTCGGCGGCTTCGGCCGCCGTAAGGACGGCAGCCCGCGGGCCGCCCTGGTGCTGGCCCGCAGAAGCTGAGCGCGCCGGGCGGCACGGCCTTCACCTGGTGTCGACGGTGCGCCCGGTCACCCTGCCCGGCCGGATCCGTATCCACACCGCCCGGTCGCCGCCCGCCCACGGCTCGGGGGCGCGCGCGGCGAGCCGCTCGATCTGCGCGGGGTCCTCGATCCGGTCCGCGATGCCGGTGAGCAGGACGCTCCAGCCCCGGCTCAGGTGGTCGTCCACCCGGTCCACCTGGAAGGACACCGCCTCACCCGGCGCGGGCGCCGCCGCGTCCCCGGGGGAGGTCCGGTAGACGATCGCTCCATCGTCCACCGTGTAATTCACCGGGAGCACCGCGGGACCGGGCTGGACCGGCACGGCGACCCGGCCCACACCGTGGGTGCCGAGCTTGTCCCAGCATTCGGCCGCGGTCAGCTGCTCCAGCACCGGCCGGGGTCCCCGGCCGGGCTGGCCCGGCGGCGGGGCACCGCGGCCCTCCAGCAGTTCCTGGTAGGTCAGGTCGAGCGCGGCGGCGACCCGAAGCAGTCCGCCGGGGTCGAAACCGGGACCGGTGTCCAGCAGGTGCTGCAGATAGCGGGGTGACATGGCGGCGCGGGTCGACAGCGCGCTCTCGCTCAGGCCCAGCTGCGCGCGGCGCTCCGCGATGCGCCGCACGATCGGATCCCGGTCGGCCCGGTGTCCGTCGGTGCTCGTACGACCGGCCATTGGAGGACCCTCCCTCCGCCCGCGTCCGGGCAGGATGTCAGCCCGTACCTCCAGAGTCCCGCAGGAGGCGCCCCGGCGCCACGCGGCGGCGCGGCTTTATCGGCCCGGTTGGTGCGTCGCGCACCGGCCGCCGGGCACTTCGCGGCCCGCCGGCCGTCGCGGGAACGGCCCGCGGAGGACATCCCGCGGACCGTCCGTGGTCACCCGGCCCCGGTCAGTGGCGGCCGTCCGACCGCTTGCGGTGCAGGGTGAACTTCTCGAAGACCGACAGCTCGCCGTGCGGCTTGTTCACGTTGTAGTAGGTGACGTGCATCCTGGTGGTGTCGCCGGGGAAGCGGCCCGGGTCCACGGTGAAGGCGGCGAAGCCGTACGGGTGCTCGATGTCGCGCACGCCCGTCCACACCGCCTGCTCCTTGACGTACGTCGCGGCCCGCTTGCCGCCCTCGGGGCGGGTGGCGGCCACGGCGGTGATCACCTTCGCGGTGCCGTCCTTGAAGAAGGACTGGTTGGTGGTGCCCGAGACACCGCCGCCGCCCAGCACCATGTGGACGGTGCCCAGGCCGGTGTCGATGTCGTCGGTCCTGGCCGACGCCGGGTTCGGGGTCAGCGTCTCGCTGCCGCCGACGACCCCGCGCACCGCGAGCGACCGCTCGTAGTTGTGCTCGTGGCCGCACACCACGAGGTCCACCTGGTAGCGGTCGAACAGCGGGCCGTAGGCGGCGCGCAGCCCCAGGTCGGCGCCGTTGGCGTCGGAGGAGCTGATCATCACCTGGTGCATCGCCACGACGATCCAGTCGATGCCGGTGTCCCGCCGGGCCGCCTTCAGCTCCCGTTCCAGGAAGGCGCGCTGGCGTCCGCCGGAGTAGCCGTGCACATAGACGTCGCCGCCGTCCTGGAGCGCGATGTCGTCGTTCTGCAGCACGATCACCCGCACCGAGCCCGCGGTGAACGCGTACCACAGGCCCGCGAGTTCGTCGTCGGACTCGGTCGACGGCAGGTCGAAGTAGGTCTGGTACGCGCCCAGGCCGATCGGGCCGTTTCCCGACTCGATCTCGTGGTTGCCCGCGGCGGGCATCCACGGCCGGAAGCGCGCCGAGCGCGTGTTGTTGGTGAAGAAGTTGTTCCAGGTACGCACCCGGTCCACGTCCAGGTTGGCGTAGCACAGGTCGCCGTTGAGCAGGTGGAAGAGCGGCGCTACCTGCTCGATGCCGGTCACGATGTCCTTGGTGGCCGGGGTGGAGTTCGCGTCGAAGGCCGCCGTCCCGTCGCTGGCCCAGGTCACCTGCGGGGCTGACTGGTCGCCGAAGCTGGTGAAGGTCACCGGCTGACGGCCGCGCGGCGCGGTGCGGAAGGTGCCGCTGTCCGGCGTGGCACCGTCGTGCGAGACCAGGTAGAGGTAGTCGGTGCCGGGGCGCAGCCCGCTGATCAGGGCGTGGTGGACGTACACCACCCGGCCCGACGTGCCGTCGGTGTACACCCGGGTCTGCGCCGACGCGCCCGAGCCGAGACCGTGGCCGAGCGTGCCGTACAGCACCCGGGGGCGCTTGACCGGCCCGTCGGTGAGCCAGGACACCGCCATCTGCGTGGCCGGGTCCTTGCCGAAGGTCAGATGCAGGCCCTGTACGGGCGGGGCGCCGCTCGCGTCGGGGGTGGGGTGGAAGGCGGGCGCCCCGGCCGGTGCCGCCGCGGCGGGAGCCGCGCTCAGCAGCGGCACGGTGACCGCGCCGACTCCCGCGGTGCCGAGCAGGCCGACCGCGGTGCGCCGGCTGAGGCGGTCTCCCGACGGCTCCGGTGTGTCCATCTGTGCGACCATCGTTGCTCCTTGGTGCATGGGCTGCGATATGCGTGAAGACTCGCGCCCCCCGGCGACGGCCAGTTGAACACCGCCTGTCCGCATCACGTCGGAAGACGGCGGGGGCCGGCGACCGCCCGGGCCGGCCCCGCCCGCCGGCCCCGCGATTCCGCATCTCCCGTACCGGGCATGGCTGTTCGTGATGCGTACCGCGGGCTGTCACTCCGGCGACACGGCCAGGTCGCCTGCGGTCGCTGCTGTGGGGATCACCCTTCACGCCCCCGCACCCTCCCCTTGCGAAGAGGTACTCCGAGCCATGGCCGAACCCACCCGGCGGCGCTTCCTGCAGATCGCCGGCGCCACCGCGGGCTTCACCGCCCTGTCCAGCAGCATCAGCCGCGCCGCCGCGATCCCGGCAGGACGCCGCACCGGCACCATCAAGGACGTCGACCACATCGTCGTCCTGATGCAGGAGAACCGGTCGTTCGACCACTACTTCGGCTCGCTGCGCGGAGTGCGCGGCTTCGGCGACCCGCGACCGGTGCGGCTCGCGAACGGCAGACCGGTCTGGTACCAGCCGGACGGCAGCGGCAAGGACGTCCTTCCGTACCACCCGGACGCGAAGGACCTGGGCCTGCAGTTCATCGAGGGTCTGAACCACGAGTGGACCGGCAGCCACGCCGCCTTCAACGACGGCCGGTACGACCGCTGGATCCCCGCCAAGTCGGCGGGCACGATGGCCTATCTGACCCGGGACGACATCCCGTTCCACTACGCGCTCGCCGACGCCTTCACCATCTGCGACGCCTACCACTGCTCGTTCATCGGCGGCACCGACCCCAACCGCTACTACATGTGGTCGGGCTGGACGGGCAACGACGGAAAGGGTGCGGGCCCGGTCCTGGACAACTCCGAACTCGGCTACTCCTGGACCACCTACCCCGAGCGGCTGGAGAAGGCCGGCGTGTCCTGGAAGGTCTACCAGGACATCGGCGACGGCCTGGACGCCGCCAACTCCTGGGGCTGGATCCCGGACGCCTACCGCGGCAACTACGGCGACAACTCGCTGCTGTACTTCGACAACTACCGCAACGCCCAGCCCGGCGACCCGCTCTACGACAAGGCCCGCACCGGCACCGACGCAAAGGCGGGCGACGGCCTCTTCGACGTCCTCAAGGCCGACGTCACGGCGGGCCGGCTGCCGCAGATCTCCTGGATCGCCGCACCCGAGGCCTTCTCCGAACACCCCAACTGGCCCGCCAACTACGGCGCCTGGTACATCTCGCAGGTCCTCGACGCGCTCACCTCCGACCCCGGGGTGTGGAGCAGGACCGCGCTGTTCATCACCTACGACGAGAACGACGGCTACTTCGACCACGTCGTGCCGCCGTTCGCACCGCCGGCCGAGCACCGCGGCGCCTCCACCGTCAGCACCGACCTGGAGGTCTTCGAGGGCAACGGCACCTACGCGGCCGGTCCCTACGGGCTGGGCCAGCGGGTGCCGATGACGGTGGTCTCCCCGTGGAGCACCGGCGGCTACGTCTGCTCCGAGGTCTTCGACCACACCTCGATCGTGCGCTTCATGGAACGCCGCTTCGGGGTGCGCGAGCCGAACATCTCGCCGTGGCGGCGGGCGGTCTGCGGCGACCTCACCTCCGCCTTCGACTTCGGCCTCACGCACGGCAGGCCGGCGCCGCTGCCCGACACCGACGCCTACCAGCCGCCCGACCGCGACCGGCACGACAGCTATGTGCCGGTGCCGCCCGCCCACCCCGCCCTGCCGGTGCAGGAGAAGGGCAGCCGCCCCACCCGCCCGCTGCCGTACGCTCCGCAGGTCGACGCGGCCGTGACACCCTCCAACAAACGCGTCACCCTCACCTTCGGCGGCGGGGTGGCCGCCGGCGTGTGCTTCCACGTGACCGCCGCGGGCCGCACCGACGGCCCGTGGACCTACACCGCCGAGGCCGGCAAGAAGCTCTCCGGCAGCTGGGACACCACCGCCCAGGGCGGCGCGTACGACCTGACGGCGTACGGCCCGGCCGGTTTCCTGCGCACCTTCAAGGGCTCCGCGGCCCACGCGGAACCCGAGGTGGCCGCCCGCCACGACGCCGCCGCCGGACGGATCGAGCTGACCTTCACCAACCCGGGCTCCCAGGACGTCCGCCTCACCGTCCGCAACTCCTACGACGGCCACCGCACGGCGTACACCGTCCGCGCGGGCCGCCGCGAGACGCACGCCGTCGACCTCGGCCGCAGCAGGCGCTGGTACGACCTCGCCGTGACCGCCGACCACGACCCCGGCTATCTGCGGCGGCTGGCCGGGCACGTGGAGAACGGCAGGCCCGGGGTGAGCGACCCGGCCATCGCCACCGGCTGACCCGGGCGCCGTCCCGGGCCCAGGGCGGCGCGGGCCCTACGTGCCGCGCCGCCCGAAGCGGGCCGGCGGTACCCCCGTGTGCCGCCTCCGCCCCGGTACGCGATCGCCTCACAGCGGAACGGTAACAAGTCCCCAGCGGGGGCGGCGCCGGCCGTCGGGTAGCGTGCGAACGAAGCTGCCCTGGTCAGGGGCACGGACGAAGGGTGAGCATGGACGACGCGAACGAATTCCGGGACATCCCCCCGACCACCCTCGCCGATGTGCTGGGGCGCGGCCAGGTCCTGGACGCCGGCGTACGGCCGCTGTGGGGGCCCGGGCCGCGGATCGCGGGACCTGCCTTCACCGTGAGCTGTCCGCCCGGTGACAACCTCATGCTGCACGCGGCGATATACCGGGCGGCCCCCGGCTCGGTGATCGTCATGGAGTCCGGCGGCGACGTGGACCACGCGGTGGCCGGCGGCAACGTGTGCGCGGTCGCGCACCGCCGGGGCATCGCCGGATTCGTCATCGACGGGGTGATCCGCGACCTCGGCGAGATCCGCGCGATGGGATTCCCGGTCTTCGCGCGGGGCATCGTCCCCTGTCCGGGAGAGAAGTCGGTGGTCGTGCCGCACGGCGGCCCGGTGCGCTGCGGGGGCGTCGAGGTGCACGCGGGCGACATCGTGGTCGCCGACGAGGAGGGCGTCGCCGTCGTCCCGGCCGCCCGGGCGGCGCAGGTGCTGGCCGACGCCCGGAAGAAGCTGGCGAAGGAGGCCGGCGAGAGCCTCGACGGCTGGGAGGCCGCGCACCGCGCCCGTATCGACCGCATCCTGGCCGACAACGGCTACCAGGACTGACCGGGTCTCACCCTGAGGGTGAGGGTGAGGGCGGTGGTGCCGACCGTTTTCTCCGCCCGTGCCATGCCGGCGGGGCGCCGCTCGGCCGCGGCTGCCCGGCGGCTCCGGAAGCGGTCGCCTGACGGCCGGCCGTTGCGCGCCGGGCCGTACCGCGGGCAGCACGAGCCGTCCGCGGTACGTCTGCGGCGTCCATGGGCGTGGCCTCTCCGCGCTGCATCCCCGGGCGCGGTCGGTAAGGCGGACCTGCCGTGGGTGCTGTCCGCAAGACGCCGACTGCCCTGAGACGGGGGCGGGTTGGGCCGCTCCGCCGGCCGGGGGCCGAGCGCCCGGGCCGAGTGGTCCCGTTCAGGGCATCGGCTGGCCGCGGTCGTCGTAGTCGGTCCGGGCCGCCGCGACCTCGTCGAGGTGGGCGCGCGACCACTCGACCAGGTGCTGGAAGAGCGGTGCCAGGCTCAGGCCCAGCTCGCTGATCTCGTACTCCACCCGCGGCGGCACCTCCGGGTGGTACGTGCGGACGACCAGGCCGTCGCGCTCCATCTGCCGCAGCCGCTGGGTCAGCACCTTCGGGGTGATGGTGCCGATCCGGCGCTCCAGCTCCACGAAGCGCTGCCGCCCGAACTCGTTGAGCAGCCACAGGATCGGCGTCGTCCAGCGGCTGAAGACCAGGTCGACCACCGGGCTGACCGGACAGGGCTCGGCGTGGACCTTCGCCGCCCTTCTGCCCGTGGGGCGGCCGAGAACGGGAGCGGTGTCGGCCATGGCGGCGCCTCCGGATTAGTCACTATCCTCTAGGTACCTACTATATTCGCGCTGCCGGCTTCGCGGCATGACAACCGCCGCCGCTTCCCAGCGCAGCCGTTCCTCCCGCGCTCCGGTCACCGAACGACCGGGCCTGGTCCTGGCCTTCCTCTGCGGGGCGCAGTCGGTGGTCTACCTCGACGTCACGATCGTGAACGTGGCGCTGCCCTCGATCCAGCGCAGCCTGGTCATGGCCGACGGCGACCTGCAGTTCGTCGTCACCGCGTACGGCACCGTCCTCGGCGGTTTCCTGCTGCTCGGCGGGCGGCTCGCCGACTGTCGCCTCCGTCCTCGGCGTGCTCGGTACCTGCTGTCCCGGGACGCGGCCCGCAGGGGCTGGGCGGGGGGAAGCCCCGGGCGGCCCCGTCAGGGAAAGCTCGCTGTCAGGAGGACGTCCTGGAGGACCCGCGCGGCCCGGGGCGGCGCCACGTCACTGCGGTGCGCCAGGGCCACCGTCCTGCGCAGGCCCGGCGGAGCCAACCGCGTCACCCGCAGATCATGGCCCGCCCGGGTGGCGACCGTCATCGGAACCACCCCGATCCCGAGACCCGCCCGGACAAAGCCGAGCACCGCGTCCATCTCACCGCCCTCGACGGTGAAGTACGGCTCGAAGCCCGCAGCCCTGCACGCCGCCAGCGTGAGGTCCCGCAGGTCGTAGCCGTGCCGGAACATCACCATCGGGCGCCCTTCGAGATCGGCGATCCCCAGCGGCGACGCCGGCGCCTCGTCGGCGGCCGACGAGACCACCACCAGGTCCTCCTGGAAAAGCTCCACCGTGGTCAGCGCGGGCGAAGGACTCGGCAGCGGCAGCACGATCAGCGCCAGGTCGAGCGCCCCGCGCGCCAGGTGGCGTACCAGGTCGTGCGAGCCGCCCTCCTCGATGATCAGCCGGATGCCCGGGTGCCGGTCGTGGAAGGCGCGCAGTACATCGGGCAGCAGCCCGGTCGCCAGGCTCGGCGTCGCGCCGAGCCGCACCCGGCCCCGGCGCAGCTGCGCCAGTTCGAGCACCTCGTGCCTGGCGGTGTCGGCGTCGGCCAGGATCCGCCGGGCCAGCGGCAGCAGCGCCTCGCCGGCGTCCGTGAGCGCGATATTGCCGCGCGCCCGGCTGAAGAGCGCCGCTCCCAGCTCCTTCTCCAGCGCCCTGATCTGCTGGGACAGCGACGGCTGCGAGACATGCACCGCCTCGGCGGCCCGGGTGAAGTGCCGGGCGTCCGCGACGGCCACGAAGTACGCCAGCTGCTGGAACTGCATACCGCCAGCGTACTCCTCGATAGTCATCACCTATCGAGTCCAGCCTGATCATGTCTTGGACCACTGGTCACCCCCGGCCGTAGCGTCGTGTTCATGGCATTGGCAACACGGCCGGACCGGCGGCCGTCGATGGTCCGTACGGTCTGGGGATCGACCGTCGGCAAGAAGACCGTCATGGCGGTGAGCGGCCTGGTGATGCTGCTCTACCTGGTCGTCCACATGTTCGGCAACCTGAAGATCTTCTTCGGCCCCGGCACCTTCAACGGCTACGCCCACTGGCTGCGCACCCTCGGCGAACCGTTCCTGCACTACGAGTGGGCGCTGTGGATCATCAGGGCGGCCCTGGTCGCCGCGGTGGTGGCGCACGCGGTGTGCGCGTACCAGCTCAGCCGGCGGGATCTGCGCTCGCGGCCGGTCGGCTACGTCCACACCCGGGCACGCAGCAGTTACGCGACCCGCACGATGCGCTGGGGCGGGGTGATCCTCGGCCTGTTCATCGTCTGGCACATCCTCGACCTGACCACCGGCACCGTCCAGTCGGGCTTCGAGCCCGGCCACCCGTACCAGAACGTGGTGGCCGCCTTCCACGACTGGTGGAACAACGTCATCTACATCGCGGCGATGCTCGCCCTCGGCCTGCACATCCGGCACGGCTTCTGGAGCGCCGCCCAGACCCTCGGCGCCGGCACCGCCACCCGCGACCGGGTGCTGAAAGGCACCGCCGACGCCCTCGCCCTGGTGCTGACGGCCGGCTTCATCGCCGTCCCCGTCGGCGTCATGACCGGACTCGTGAGCTGAGTGAGCTGAGTGAGCTGAGTGAAGCTGACATGACCGACTACACCCGTTACACGGCCGGCGAACCGCTCGCCGACACCAAGGCGCCCGACGGGCCGATCGAACAGCGCTGGGACACCCGCCGCTTCACCGCCGGGCTCGTCAACCCCGCCAACCGCCGCAAGCACACCGTGATCGTCGTCGGCACCGGCCTGGCCGGCGGCTCGGCCGGCGCCACCCTCGCCGAACAGGGCTACCACGTGGTGCAGTTCTGCTACCAGGACTCCCCGCGCCGGGCCCACTCCATCGCGGCCCAGGGCGGTATCAACGCCGCCAAGAACTACCGCAACGACGGCGACTCGATCCACCGGCTGTTCTACGACACCGTCAAGGGCGGGGACTTCCGCTCCCGGGAGTCCAACGTCCACCGCCTGGCGCAGATCTCGGTCGAGATCATCGACCAGTGCGTGGCGCAGGGCGTGCCCTTCGCCCGTGAGTACGGCGGCCTGCTCGACACCCGCTCCTTCGGCGGCGTCCAGGTCTCCCGCACCTTCTACGCCCGCGGCCAGACCGGACAGCAGCTGCTGCTCGGCGCGTACCAGGCGCTGTCCCGGCAGATCGCCGCGGGCAACGTCGAACTGCACGCCCGCACCGAGATGCTGGACCTGCTCGTCATCGACGGCCGCGCCCGCGGCATCGTCGCCCGCGACCTGGTCAGCGGTGAGATCTCGACCTACGTCGCGGACGCCGTCGTGCTCGCCTCCGGCGGCTACGGCAACGTCTTCCACCTGTCGACCAACGCCATGAACTCCAACGCGACCGCGATCTGGCGGGCCCACCGCCGCGGCGCGCACTTCGCCAACCCCTGCTTCACCCAGATCCACCCGACCTGCATCCCGCGCACCGGCGACCACCAGTCCAAGCTCACCTTGATGAGCGAGTCGCTGCGCAACGACGGCCGGATCTGGGTCCCCAAGGCCGCCGGTGACAACCGGCCCGCCGCCGGGATCCCCGAGGACGAGCGCGACTACTACCTGGAGCGCACCTACCCCGCCTTCGGCAATCTGGTGCCCCGCGACATCGCCTCCCGCGCGGCCAAGAACGTCTGTGACGAGGGCCGCGGTGTCGGTCCCGGCGGCCAGGGCGTCTACCTCGACTTCGCCGATGCCATCGCCCGGCTCGGCCGCAGGTCCGTCGAGGAGAAGTACGGCAACCTCTTCGAGATGTACGAGCGGATCACCGCGGAGAACCCGTACGAGGTCCCGATGCGGATCTACCCGGCCGTGCACTACACGATGGGCGGGCTGTGGGTGGACTACGACCTGCAGACCACGATCCCCGGCCTGTTCGCGATCGGCGAGGCCAACTTCTCCGACCACGGCGCCAACCGGCTCGGCGCCTCCGCCCTCATGCAGGGCCTGGCCGACGGCTACTTCGTGCTGCCCGCCACCGTCAACGACTACCTCGCCCGGCACCCGGGCCAGGACGCCCCCGAGCCGGGACACCCGGCGGTTGCCGCCGCCCTGGCCGAGACCACGGAGCGGCTGCACCGTCTGGTCACCGTTGACGGCGACCGCAGCGCCGACTCCTTCCACCGCGAGATCGGCGAGCTGATGTGGGAGTTCTGCGGTATGTCCCGCAACGCGGACGGCCTGCGCAAGGCGCTCGACCGCATCCCGCAGATCCGCGAGGAATTCTGGCGCCGCATCAAGGTCCCCGGTACCGAGCGCGAGTTCAACCAGTCGCTGGAGCGCGCCAACCGCGTCGTGGACTACCTCGAACTCGCCGAGCTGATGTGCCTGGACGCCCTGCACCGCGCAGAGTCCTGCGGCGGCCACTTCCGCGAGGAGTCGCAGACCCCGGACGGCGAGGCCGCCCGCAGGGACGAGGACTTCTCCTACGTCGCCGCGTGGGAATTCACCGGCACCGGCCACGCCCCCGTCCTGCACCGCGAAGACCTCGCCTTCGCCTACGTCCACCCCACCCAGCGGAGCTACGCATGAAGCTCACCTTGCGCATCTGGCGCCAGCACGACTCCGAAGCGCCCGGCGCGATGGCCAGTTACGACCTGGACGGCATCTCGCCCGACATGTCGTTCCTGGAAATGCTCGACACCCTCAACGAACGCCTCACCGTCGAGGGCGAGGACCCGGTCGCCTTCGACCACGACTGCCGGGAGGGCATCTGCGGGGCGTGCAGCCTGGTCATCAACGGCGAGGCGCACGGCCCCGAGCGCACCACCAGCTGCCAGCTGCACATGCGGTCCTTCCGCGACGGCGACACCATCGACGTCGAGCCGTGGCGGGCCGCCGCCTTCCCCGTGGTGCGCGACCTGGTCGTCGACCGCGCCGCCTTCGACCGGATCATCCAGTCCGGCGGCTACGTCAGCGTCCCCACCGGCTCCGCGCCCGAGGCGCACGCCACCCCCGTGCCCAAGGCCGCCGCCGACAGCGCCTTCGAGCACGCCGAGTGCATCGGCTGCGGTGCCTGCGTGGCCGCCTGCCCCAACGGCTCCGCGATGCTCTTCACCTCGGCGAAGGTCAACCACCTCAATGTGCTGCCGCAGGGCGCGCCGGAGCGCGAGACCCGGGTGCTCGACATGGTCGCGCAGATGGACGCCGAGGGCTTCGGCGGCTGCACCCTGACCGGCGAGTGCGCGACCGCGTGCCCCAAGGGCATCCCGCTCACCTCGATCAGCGCGCTGAACAAGGAGTGGCTGCGCGCCGCGCGGAAGGTCCCCAGGGGCTGAGCCGCCACGATTGCCGCCCGCGGCGCCGCTCTGCTGTAGTCGATGAGCCAACCGCTGCCGACCGAGGAGCAGTGATCATGCGCGGTTCCGTCATGCCCGCTCAGACAGGAATTTCCCCCTATCTTGAGGACATGACCGGCTGTGCCTTCGCTCAACCTCGGCATTCTCGCGCACATCGACGCAGGTAAGACCAGCCTCACCGAACGGCTGCTGTACTCCGCAGGAGCGATCGACACGATCGGCAGCGTCGACCGGGGAAGCACGCAGGCCGACTCCCTCGCGCTGGAGAAGCAGCGCGGCTCACCCCCGACATCGCGCCGCTGGCCGCCGCGTCGGCGCAGGGCACCCGGGCCGCCGCCCTGCCGTACACCGCGGCCGACCCCGGCTTCACCGCACGGCTCACCGAACTGCTGGCCGGCCACAGCGCCCGGCAGAGCCACGCGCACGCCGTCTTCGGCAAGGGCATGTCGAGCACCTCGGGCGGCTTCCGCAACGTCACCCCGCTGGTGCTGACGGCCGCCCTGCGGCAGGCGGGCACCGCGGTGCACGAGCCGATGCACCGCTTCCGCATCGAACTGCCGGCCGACGCGCCCGGCGCGGTGCTGCCCGTGCTGTCCAGGCTGCGCGCGGTGCCGCGCGCCCCTGCGCCCGGCGGGGCCGGGCGGCTATCTGCTGGAGGGCGACATCCCGGCCGCCCATGTGCACGACCTGGAGCAGCAGCTGCCCACACTCACCCGGGGCGAGGGCGCCCTCGACACGGTCTTCGACCACTGCGCGCCGGTCCGCGGCGAGATCCCGGTACGCCCCCGCGGCGGCCCCGACCCGCTGGACCGCAAGGAGTACCTGCTCCAGGTGCGGCGCCGGCTGGGAATCACGCCGTCCCGCGCCACGGCGGGCCGTGCTTGACGCTGCCAGGACGATCTGCCTACGGTCGAAAAGGCCGTCCACCCACGTACGGAGAAGCCATGGAACGCACCGTGAAGACACCGGGCCCCGACCACCCCATCACCGTCGAGCCCAACCCCTCCCGGGTGGTCGTGCGGGCCGGCGGCCGGGTGGTCGCCGACACCACGCGGGCGCTGACCCTGCGTGAGTCGTCCTATCCTGCGGTGCAGTACATCCCGCTGGACGACGTCGAGCCGACCGCCCTGGAGCCCACCGACAGCCGCACGTACTGCCCGTACAAGGGCGACGCCTCCTACTACTCGCTGGTCACCGCGGACGGCACGGTCGCCGACGCGGTATGGACGTACGACAAGCCCTACGACGCCGTCAGCCCGATCGCCGGCCACGTCGCCTT
Organism: Streptomyces sp. IBSBF 2435; assembly: GCF_036815005.1. NCBI lineage: Bacteria > Bacillati > Actinomycetota > Actinomycetes > Kitasatosporales > Streptomycetaceae > Streptomyces > Streptomyces sp. IBSBF 2435. Next base: position 21,641 of record NZ_JAJSYW010000010.1, read on the forward strand.
CTACCCCGAGCACGTGGAACTGTCCGAGGCCTGACCGCCCCGTCCGCCGCCCGCCGATCCTTCGCCCGCCGAGCCACCGTTCCCCGAGCCGCCGCGCATCCGCGCGTACCCTCCCGCCTCCGCCGCTGGCCGCGCTAGCCTGCGGCCGGGCGCTCGCGGAGCGTCGGGGGAGGGGCAGGGGGGACGCGGATGCTGTCGGGATCGGATTGGACGACGCTCGCCGTGGCGGTCGCCGGAGTCGGCGGCACCATGGGCGCGACCGTGGTCGCCCAGCGCGCCCGCCGGGCGGAGGTCGCCGAGCAGAACCGGCACGCGGCGCTGGAGCGGCAGCAGGACCGGGAGGAACGGGCGGTCCAGAGCAAGCGCGAGCTCCATTCCGCTCTCAACGCGACCACCCGTGCCTACCGCACCGCGGGCAGAGACATCGTGCTCGCCTTCAGACGCGGGGAGGCAGCGGACGCTGGCGCCTTCGACGCCGCACGCCAGGCGTACTACGACCAGTACGCGCAGGCGCAGATGGTCCTCGGCGCAACCGCCCTTGACGTGGCCGACGAGGTCAACCAGTGCCTGGGCGCGGGCTACCACCTGATCCGGTACCTGTCGCTGGACGTCTCAGGAACGGGGCCTCTCGCACGCACGGACGCGCGGCTCGTCCAGGCGAAGCAGTGGTTCGCGGGGCCGCTCTCCGACGCGGTCCACCTGCTCCGGGAGGCGCTGCGGGCCGAACTGGGCGTGGACGGTGCGCTGTCCGTCGAGCAGCTTCGGGCCAGGGCGCTGGCGCTGGCCCAGGCCCGGGAGGCCCTCCAGCAGGAACGGCGGCGGCTCAGGCCGCGGCAGAGCTGACCGGCGCCGCTCCCGAGCGCCGGTCCCGGACGCGACCGCCTGGCGCGACGCGCCGTGGAGCGGAACCCCGTCCGAGTCGGAGTGACCGGGGGCGGCCGTTCGAGAGGCGGTACCCGGTCAGGTGGCGGTGGCCCGGGCGGTGCCGGGTGCCGGGCCGGTGGAGCCGCGCAGGACCAGTTGGGTGGCCAGCTCGACGTGCAGCGCGTCCACGGTGTGCCGGTCCAGCAGCCGCATCAGCAGCGAGACCGCCATCCGCCCCATCTCCTCCAGCGGCTGGCGGACGGTGGTCAGCCGGGGCACGGTGCTGCGGCTCAGGTCGATGTCGTCGAAGCCGGTGATCGACAGGTCCTCCGGCACCCGCAGGTCCCGCTCGTACGCGGCGCGCAGCGCGCCGACCGCGGCCTTGTCGTTGAAGGCCACCAGCGCGGTGGGGCGCTGCGGCAGGTCGAGCAGCTCGCAGGCCGCGTCGTAGCCCCAGTCGGCGGTCGGCTCGATGCTGCGCAGCAGCTCGGGGGAGGGCAGTACGCCCGCGTCGGCGAGCGCGGAGGTGTGGCCGGCCAGCCGGGACCGGCTGGCGAGCCAGTCGCCGGGGCCGCCGATCACCCCGATCCGCCGGTGGCCGAGGCCCACCAGGTGGGCGCTGACCGTACGCGCGGCCGTGAGATTGGCGGCGGAGACCGAGGCGATGTCCTGCGGCAGCGGGGTGCGCGGGTCGACCACCACGAAAGGGAAGTCGGCGGCGCGCAAGGCCTCCAGATCCCGCTCCGGTTCCGGCGGCACGATGAGGACCGCGCCCGCGATCGCCGGGTCGCCCGGCAGGTCGCCGAGCACGTGCAGCTCACGGGCTGCGTCGCCGGCGCTCAGCGCCAGGCGCCTGCCGTACAGGTCGAGCGTCTCGGCGATCGAGGAGACGATCACCCCGAAGTAGTCGGTGAGCACGTACGGGCAGCGCACGTAGATCGCGCCGCCCGCCGTACCGCGTCTGGCCGGTGCGGGGGCGCCCAGCCGGGCCACCGCCCGGCGCACCAGCTCACGCGTGTCGGGGGCGACGTTCGCCTGACCGTTCATCACCCGCGAGACGGTGGCGATCGATACGCCGGCCTCCGCCGCGATGGCCCGGACCGTGGCCCTGGAGCCCGGCTGCCTAGCCACGCGTTACACCGCACTGTTTCATGCGCACAGCCTAGCGCCGGACCTGCGTGTGTTGACATGGCCGGGTCGCAAGCGGTGTGCTGGATCTCCACACGGTCCGCCGGGGAACGTTACATCGTGTTCCAGACAGGGCGGCCGGACGTTCCGGCGTCCGGCCGCCCTGCGCCACGGACCTGCCGGGCCGCAGCTGCCGAGGGATCAGCTGCGGTCCGGCTCCGGCACCCTGCTGTCGTCGGGGGCGCTCCGCGCCGCCGGCACGGCGGCCGGTCCGCCGCCCTGCGCCCGCTGCGACTGCCAGTGCCGTACGGCGTAGAGCGCGCCGCCAGCCAGCAGACCCCAGAAGGCGCCGCTGACACCGAAGAAGGTCACCCCCGACACCGTCACCACGACGGTGACCACCGCGGCCTCCCGCTGCCCCGGGTCGGCCATCGCCCCCGTGAGCGCAGCGGCCAGCGCGCCCAGCAGGGCGAGGCCGGCCACCGCCTCGATGATGTGCGGCGGCGCCGCGTTGACCAGCGCGACGGCCGCGCTCGCCGCCAGCCCGAGCAGGATGTAGACGCCGCCCGCCGTCGCCGCCGCGCGATAGCGCCCGGCCCTGTCGGGTCCCGCCTCCTCACCCGCGCACAGGGCGGCGGTGATCGCGGCCAGGTTGACCGCGTGGCCGCCGAAGGGCGCCGACAGGAGCGAGAAGGCCCCGGTCCAGCCGAACAGCGGGCCGGGCGCCGGGTGGTAGCCGTTGACGCCGAGCACCGCGATGCCCGGGATGTTCTGCGACGCCATGGTGACCACGTACAGCGGCAGCGCGATGCCGATCGCGGCGGCGACGGTGAAGTGCGGTGCGACGGCGACCGGGTGCGGCCACATCGGACCGAGCGTGGCGGTCTTGATGCGGGTGGTGGTGGCGATCAGCACGACCGCCACCAGCACGGCGGCCGGCACCGCGTAGAGCTTGCGCACACTGCCGACGACCGCCCAGGTCAGCACCACGGCCAGGCCGATGGCCGGGTCGGAGTGCACGGCCTCGGCGGGCGCCAGGCACAGCGGCAGCAGGATGCCGGCCAGCATGGCGTTCGCCAGCGGCGCCGGGATCGCGGACACCCAGTGGCCCAGCGGCCGCCACAGGCCCGAGACCACGATCAGCACGCCGGTGACCAGGAAGGCTCCCACCGCCACCGGGAATCCGCCGTGCGGCACCGCGGATCCCGCGAGCAGCGCGGCACCCGGCGTCGACCAGGCCACGCTGATCGGCAGCCGCGACCGCAGGCTCAGGAAGATCGCGCAGGCGCCCATCGCGAGGGAGAGCGCCATCAGCCCGGACGCCGCCTGGGCGTGTGAGGCGCCGACCTTGGTCAGGCCTTCGAGGACGACGGCGAAGGAGCTGGCGAAGCCGACGAAGGCGGCGATGACCCCGGCTGTCACGGCCCGCCACAGGCCGCCCCCGCTGCCGTCCGCGTCCGCGCCTTCGGCCGTGCTCCCCGGTGCGGCAGCAGCCACCGGAACCCCTCCGATCCGCCCCCGGACGACGTCCCCCGGGGCAATCCGCGCATCCTAGTCGGCCGCCACCCCCCTGGCCTGCCGATTACCCGGCGGCCCGGGCCGGAACGGGTCGTCAGGGCTTCCCGAAGGTCAAGGTCAGCTGCGGGTGCCCCGCGGTCCCCGGCGCCTCGCGGGACCAGAACCACGCCGAGTCGGTGCTCGCCGAGGTCAGCGCCAGATCGTAGGTACGGCCGAGCGCCGCGGTGAGCGAGGGCAGGGCCAGCGGCGCCGAGTAGTCGCCCTGCGCCGCGGTGGGCGCGGGAAGCGCACCGATCGCGCCGGGGCCGAGCGCCGGCCGGTTCGCCCAGGTCACCCCGGCCTCGGTCCAACTCCCCGTGACATGCTGCACGTTGAGCGGACCGGCGGACGGCGCGAGCGGGTCCGAGCTGGTGCGTACGGTCAGCCGGGCGCTCTTGAGCACCGTCCCGGCGGGCGCGGCGGGCAGCGTGAAGCGCAGATACGCGGTGTACGCGGAGCTGCCGCGCACCGCCAGCTGCTGGTCGGAGCCGTAGGTGGCGTTCGGCGCGGCGGCGTTGGCGTACGAGTCCGCGCCGGCCGTGACGGTGACCGTGGCCGACACCGGTGTGCCGGGCGTGGTGACACTCGCCGCGGCCGACCGGGCGGTGGTGTTGCCGGCCGGGTCGCGGGCCGTGACCTGGTAGGCGTAGGCCGTACCCGGCCGGGTCGCGGTGTCTGTCAGGGCGAGCGTCGGGCGGTTCCAGAAGACGGACGTGCCGGCGACCGTGCCGACCGCGGTCCCGTCGCGGTAGACCGTGTATGCCAGCGCCGAGTCGTCCAGGTCCAGCGCGGCCTGCCAGGCGACCCGTACACCGCCGGTGACCGCTGTCGCGGTGACCTTCTGCGGCACCGAGGGGGCGCGGGTGTCCGGGGTGTTCGCGAACCGGACCAAGCCCTGCTGCGGCCGGTTGCCGTTGCTGGCGATCCGGGTGAATTCGCCGCCCACCCACAGGTAGTCGGTGCCGCCCTCGGACGCGACGGTCATGGCCCGCGGGCCGATCTTCTCGGTGCCGGCCGGGCCGTCGTCGGTGTCGGGGAACCAGCCGAGCAGCGGGCGCGGATTGCCGACCGACTCGGCGAGCAGGTGCTGCCGGTCGTTCATCTGCGGGAACTGCCCCATGCTGGAGCAGTCATGGGCGTGCGAGGAGCTGTAGAGCACCCCTTTGTACACCTGCACCGCCTGGGTGGCGCCCAGGCACGTGTCGCGCCAGCGCTGGTTCAGGGTGCTGAAGTCCACCGCGATCCGGCCGTCGAAGACACCGGTCCCGGTGCCCTCGTTGCCGGTGTAGAAGCCGGTGGCGTCCGCGGCGAGCGACTGCACGGTCGAGGTCGGCGGGATGAAGCCGGGATACGTCCGCACGTTCGCGCCGGTCGTGGCGTTCACCACGGCGAGCGCGTGCGAACTGGCGCCGTTCACCTTGGTGAAGTCGCCGCCGAGCACCACCTTCGAGCCGTCGGGCGTGACCAGCAGCGCCTTGCCCGCCTTGTCGGCGGCGGCGGTGAAGGGCTTGAGCGCGCCGGCGGTGCCGACCGCGGCGAAGTGCTGCCGGGCCTTGCCCGCGACGGTGGTGAAGTTGCCGCCGAAGTAGACGGTGTCCGCGGTCACCGCGATGGCGCGCACCTGCGCCGAGACCGCCACCTTGAAGCCGGTCCTCACCTTGCAGGTGGCGATGTCGATCGCCGCCAGATTGCTGACCGGCGTCCCGTTGACCGACCCGAACGTACCGCCCGCGTACAGCGTCGACTTGTCCGGCGACACCGCGAGCGCCCGTACGGTGGACGTGCCGGTGCCGACGGTGAACGACAGCCGGCACGAGGTCGGGGCGCCCGAAGCGGCGTCGAACGCCTGGAAGTTGAGCGCCTTCTGCTCGCCCTTGCCCGCGGCGGCTCCCGGCGGTCTGACCGTGGAGAACGTCCCCCCGGCGAAGACCACCCCGCCCGCCTGGGCCAGCGCCCACACCACTCCGTTGGTCTGCCAGGTCGCCAGGTCGTCGGCGGTCATCGCCACCGGCGCCGTGAGCGCTCCCGCCGGCCCCGCCGACGTGAAACCGACCATCGAGGTCGCCGCCAGCCCCAGCGCGACGCTCCCCGCACCTGTTCTTCTCATGTGCCCCCCTGGCCCGCCCGCGTCGCGCCCACCGCACGGCCGCAGCATGCGACAAGGCTAGCGTCCGGCGGGCCGCGCGAGCCCGCTCGCGACGTCGAACGGCCCGGTCGCCGCGGCGATTTCGGCGCGGACCCGGACGGGCTGTGAACTGGCCCGGGTGTGACGCGGCCCGGAGGCGAGCGGGTCCGGGTGTGAGCGGGTCCGGGCGCCCCGCCGTGCGTACCGCCCGAGCCGACCTCGGCGGTGCGTACGGCGGGGGCGCGGGGACCACCCGCGTACCGCGGCGGGGGGCGCCCCCCCCCCCCCCCCCCGGCGGGGGGGGGGGGGGGGGGGCGGGGCGGGCCCGCCGGCCGCCCCCCCGGGTCGTGGAGCTAAGGAACGGCCCGCGGGCCTCCTTCCAGGTCGAAGCCGACCGCGCACCCCGTGCAGCTCGCCGAACTCGGTCCGGGTCACGCCCTCGGGCGGCCCTGCGAGGGTGCCGAGGCCGGCCTCGATGCCGAACAGGCCGGCGATCACCGCCTCGGTGACCGCGACCGCGGCCACGCTCTCCCGGTTGGACACCCCGCGTTCCGCGACCCGGTAGGTCCCCTCCACCGCCTGCCCCCACAGGCCGCCCGAGGTGGTCCGGTGGGCGCGGCGCAGCAGGCCGACCGCGATGTCGGAGCGGCCCAGCCGGCACAGGCCGTACGCGGTCGCGCCCGGCCAGGCGGCGAAGGCGCCGGCCGCGCCGTGGTCGGGGCGGTCGGAGAGGGGCGCGGCCGGGTCGCGCGGGTCCAGCGCCCGCATCCAGTCGCCGTCGAGCAGCCGCCCGCTGCCGAAGCCGACCGTACGGGGGCGGCGACCGGCCGCGCTTCCCAGGTCAGGAGGTGGCCAGGTCGAATTCCTCCCACGGACCGATCGCGTCCCGGTTGGCGATCAGTGACGCGGCGCCCGCGTTCTCGGCCGTCACGTACTTCCCGTTGACCTGGGCCTTGAGGCTGACGCTGTGGTCCGGGTTCTGGATCAGCTGGAAGGTCTCCCAGGACCCGGCCGCCGTACGGTTGGCGATCAGCGGCGCCGCGCCCGCGTTCTCCGCGGTCACGATCAGCCCGTTGGCGTGCGCCCGCAGCGCGATCAGGCCGTTGCCCTGGTTCAGCTCGTCGAACTGCGCCGCGGTGCCCGCCGAGTCGGCCGACGCGATCAGCGCGGAGCCGCCGCCGTTCGGCGCGGTCACGAACTTGCCGTTGGCGTGCGCGCGCAGCGCGATCCAGCCGGTCGCGGGCTGACCGGGAGGGCCGAAGTAGGACAGGTTCACCGCGTCGGCGATGGCCTGCAACCCGGCCTCGTTCGGGTGCAGATGGTCGCCCGCGTCGTAAGCGGGCAGGTAGCGGGTGGGATTGGCCGGGTCGTGGGTCGCGGTGTCCTGGTCGAGGAGGCCGTCGCAGCCGCTGCCCGTGCCGCGGACGAACGCGTTGATCGCCGCGCGCGAATTCTCGCCGGCCTGCGTCCAGCCGCCCGAGCCCTGGAAGGGCGTGAGGGTCGAGCACAGGAAGGACAGCCCCGCCTGGTGCGTACGGGAGATCAACTGCTGGATGCCGGTGATCAGTTGGGCGCCGCTCGGCGGACTGCCGGAGCCGAGGTCGTTGATCGGGTCGTCGGACAGCACCACCCAGCGCACTCCCGGCTGGCCGACGACGTCCCGGTCGAAGCGGGTCAGCGCGCTCTGCCCGGCGCCGTCGCTGAGCAGCTTGTTGCCGCTGATGCCCTGGTTGAGCACGCCGACCGTACGTCCGCTGTCGGCCAGCCGCCTGGCCAGGTCGTTGGGCCAGCGCCGGTTGGAGTCCTGTGCCGAGGCGACCCCGTCGGTGATCGACGCGCCCAGGGTGACGACCGCACCCTGCGCGGCCGGATTCTGCACGTCCAGATTGGTCAGGAAGGAGTAACTGCCGCTGGTGGAAGCCCCGTTCAAGGTGGCGGCGGCACTGACGTCGCCACCGGCCAGATAGTTGGTCTGGGTGCCCTGCTGGTGGTAGGTCGCCGAGCCGGTGGACTGCGGCAGGTAGAGGCTGACCGCGACGTCGGACAGCGCGGGCACGGTGAAGGCCACCGAATCGCTGACCGCGGAACCGCCGGCCGGCACCGTCACCGAGGTCTGCCCGCCGAAGGCCACCGCCCGGTCGGTGCCGGTGTTTACCGAGGAGCCCGAGGTGCGCTGCGCGACATGCACATCGGCGACGGTCAGCGGCGCCGAGCCGAAGGCGTTGGAGATCCGCAGCCGCGCCGCGCTGCCGCCGATCCCGGTGTGCACGATCTGCCGCAGCGTCTGCTGGTTGTACGACGGGCCGCCGCTCTGCGGCGACACCGACCACGTACCGGTCCAGCCGTCCGCCGCGGCGGCGGAAGCGCGAGCGGCGGCCGAGGCGGGTGCGGCAGCGGGAACGGAAGCGGGTGCGGCCGGGGTGGCGGCGGTCGCACCGGTGGCCGGCGCCGAGACCGCCAGCCCGGCGGCCAGCACGCCGGCGGCCAGGACGGCGGCGCGGCGCAAGGAACGCGCATGAGGTTGCACAGGGGCCTCCTGTGGTGGGGGAAGTGGAACTGTAGTTCCCTCGATGGTCCACGCCAATCCCCTTGCGACGGCGAAGAGTTCGGATGACTGAATCGCCCATGACGCGATTCGCGGTGGATTCGGCTCCGGATGCGTCCTGACATCGGATCTCTCGCCGTGCGGGTGAGGCCGGCGATGCGGAGGGCGGCGCGCTCGGCCCCCTGGCCGCGCTGCCGGAATTTGCTACGGTTGAAGGAACCCGACGAGCGCGTCGTACCGGGACCCTGCAAAGACGGCGCACCCCCGTAAGTCCACATCCCACGGAGGTGCCCTCATGGCATGGGTTCTGATCGTTGTCGCCGGCCTGCTCGAAGTCGTCTGGTCGATCGGCATGAAGTACACCGACGGCTTCACGCGGCTGTGGCCGAGTGTGTTCACCGGCGCCGGTATCGCCGCCAGCATGCTGCTGCTGTCCCAGGCCACCCGGACCCTTCCGGTCGGTACGGCGTACGGCGTCTGGGTCGGCATCGGCGCGGCCGGCGCCGCCGTCGTCGGCATGCTGCTGCTCGGCGAGCCCGCCACGGCGGCCCGGATCTTCTTCGTCGCCCTGCTGCTCGTCGCGGTGGTGGGCCTCAAGGCCACATCTGGCCACTGATCACGCTCCGGTGCCGTGCCGTGCCGTGCCGTGCCGTGCCGTGCCGTGCCGTGCCGGCAGCCGGTGCCGGTGCTGGCCCCGGCACCGGCTGCCGGATATGCCCGGGAAGCGGCATCGGTGTGACCTGCGCCACAGACGTCTCCTGCGCGTACCGCAGCTTCACACGCCCTTCGCCGCCCGTACGCCTGCCGCTGATTGCCTGGGGCGATGGACCACATCACCTTCCTCGTGGCAATGGTCATCGTCACGGCCCTGGCCTTCGACTTCACGAACGGGTTCCATGACACCGCCAACGCGATGGCGACGTCCATCGCGACCGGCGCCCTGCGCCCCAAGGCCGCCGTGGCCATCAGCGGCGCACTGAACCTGGCCGGCGCCTTCCTGTCCACCGAGGTGGCGAGGACGATCTCCGGCGGCATCGTCGACGACGCCCTGGTCACGCCCGGCATGATCTTCGCCGGGCTGGTCGGGGCCGTCCTGTGGAATCTGATGACCTGGCTGCTCGGCCTGCCGTCCAGCTCCTCGCACGCGCTGTTCGGCGGTCTGATCGGCGCGGTGTGGGTAGGCGCCGGGCGGCACGGCGTGCACTTCGACAAGGTCGTCGAGAAGATCCTCATCCCCGCGGTCGCCTCCCCGGCGGTGGCGGGACTCGCCGCGCTCGCGGCCACGTATCTGGCGTACCGGATCACCGCCCGCGCGCCGGAGGACGGCGTCTCCAGGGGATTCAGGGCCGGGCAGATCGCCTCCGCCTCGCTGGTCTCGCTCGCGCACGGCACCAACGACGCCCAGAAGACCATGGGTGTCATCACCCTCGCGCTGATCTCCTGCGGCGCGCTGGGCCACGACGCGGGGCCGCCGGTGTGGGTGGTCCTCAGTGCGGGCCTGGCCATCGCGTTGGGCACCTACCTGGGCGGCTGGCGGATCATCCGCACCATGGGCAAGGGCCTGGTCGACATCGAGTCCCCGCAGGGCTTCGCCGCCGAGTCCGCGGCGACCGCGGTCATCCTCAGCTCGGCCAACCTCGGCTTCGCGCTGTCCACCACGCAGGTCTGCTCCGGCGGCATCCTGGGCGCCGGGGTCGGCCGCCGGCTGGCCGAGGTCCGCTGGAGCACCGCGGGCCGGATGGCACTGGCCTGGCTGGTGACGCTGCCGGCCGCCGCCGCGGTCGGCGCGCTCGCCGCCGGGGTCGTCGTGCACGGCGGCACCGCCGGCATCGTGCTGATCGCGCTGGCCGCGGCGGCCGTCGCCGGCGTCATCGTCGTGCTGTCGCGCCGCGACCCGGTGCACGCCGACAATGTGAACAACGCCGGGACCACCTCCGTCCGCCCGGCGGCGCCCGCGGGGGCGGCCGGGTGATCACACCGCGATCGAGTGGGCACAAGCCATCAAGGCACCGCAACGGACTGGGAGCAGCAGCGTATGGACGTGAAGTGGGGATCCCTCGGCGAGGTCGCGGTGGTGAGCTTCGGCGCCACCGTCGCGGTGGTGCTGCTCTTCGCCCTGGGCGTACGGGCGATGGCCGGCCGTGACGCGGCCCGTACCGCGGGACTGGACGGTACGGCGCAGGCCACCGCGGCCGGCGCGTGCTTCGCGGTCTGCGCGGCCGCCGTGCTCTACGGGATGTACCTGATCGTTCCGCAGTTCCACTGACGGCCGGGCGGCGAAAGGCGGGACCATGGCGAGCACCGACTCCGGCGAGGGCCTCCTCGCGGGGATGCGGGTGGACTACACCGACCAGGACGACCCGGTCCTGGTCCGCCCCGACGGCAGCGTCGTGGACACCTGGCGGGAGAACTACCCCTACGACGCCCGGATGGAGCGCCCCGAGTACGAGGTGCACAAGCGGCTCCAGCAGATAGAACTGCTCAAGCTGCAGAGCTGGGTCAAGGAGACCGGGCAGCGCCTCGTCATCCTCTTCGAGGGCCGCGACGCCGCGGGCAAGGGCGGCACCATCAAACGCTTCATCGAGCACCTCAACCCGCGCGGCGCCCGGGTCGTGGCGCTGGAGAAACCCAGCGAGCGGGAGAGCGGGCAGTGGTATTTCCAGCGCTACGCCGCCCATCTGCCCACCGCGGGCGAGATCGTGCTCTTCGACCGGTCCTGGTACAACCGGGCCGGCGTCGAGCGCGTCATGGGCTTCTGCACCGACGACGAATACCACCGCTTCATGCGGCAGGCGCCCGCCTTCGAGCGGATGCTGGTCGACGACGGCATCGCCCTGGTGAAGTTCTGGTTCTCGGTCTCGCGCGACGAGCAGCGCACCCGCTTCACCATCCGGCAGGTCGATCCGGTGCGGCAGTGGAAGCTCAGCCCGATGGACCTCGCCTCGCTCGACCGGTGGGAGGACTACACCGCGGCGAAGGTCGCGATGTTCCACGAGACCGACACCGAATACGCGCCCTGGACGGTGGTCAAGAGCAACGACAAGAAGCGCGCCCGGGTCGAGGCGATGCGCAGCGTGCTGGCCCGCTTCGACTACACCGACCGCGACGACGAGGTGGTCGGCACCCCCGACCCGCTGATCGTCGGCGCCGCCGCCAACCTCCTGGAGGCCGGCGAGGACGCCGTGGCGCAGTCCACGCTCCAGCCCTGACACGGCGCCGGGTGCGGACCGGGGCGCCCGGCGAAGGCCTGCCGGATGCCGGGCGGCGCCCCGGATGACACAGTGTGGCCAGGTCCCGGGGCGGGACAGCGGCACCGGCGGCAGGACGAAGGCGGGCGGCCCGATGGGCGAGGCGATACGGCGGGGCGCGGCCGACGCGCTGACCGATGTGGCGGGACTGCGGGTCGGACACGCGGGGCGGGCCGGGGACGGCTGGCTGACCGGTGTCACCGTCGTGCTGGCCCCCGAGGGCGGTGCGGTGACCGCGGTCGACGTACGCGGCGGCGGCCCCGGCACCCGGGAGACCGACGCGCTCGACCCGCGCAACCTCGTCCCGTCCGTCGAGGCGGTCGTGCTGACCGGCGGCAGCGCCTTCGGCCTGGACGCGGCCCCGGGAGTGGTGGCCTGGCTGGAGGAGCAGGGCCGCGGCTTCCGGGTCGGCGGCCCCGGCCAGGTGGTGCCCGTGGTGCCCGCCGCCGCGCTCTTCGACCTCGGCCGCGGCGGCGACTGGGGCGCCCGCCCGGGTCCGGCACTGGGCCGCGCGGCGGTCGAGGCCGCGGCGGCGTCGCAGGAGGGCGCACCGGTCCCGCAGGGCAACGCCGGCGCCGGTACGGGCGCGGTGGCCGGCGGCCTCAAGGGCGGGGTCGGCACCGCGAGCCTGGTCCTGCCGTCGGGCACCACGGTGGCGGCGCTCGCGGTGGTCAATGCCGCCGGCTCGGTCGTCGACCCCGACACCGGCGCCCTGTGGGCGGGTCCCGGCACCTCCGGGGGACCGGGGCCGGCGGCCGGGTCGGCCGCCGCAGGCGGCCCCGTCCCGCCCGACGTGCTGGCACGGGCGCGCCGGCGGCTCGCGGAGGCTGCTGCGGCGACCGCGGGCCGGCAGGCGCGGCCGTTCAACACGACGCTGGCCGTGGTCGCCACCGACGCCGTGCTGAGCCGCACCCAGGCGCACAAGCTCGCCGGCACCGCGCATGGCGGGCTGGCGCGCGCGGTCCGCCCGGTGCACCTGCTGTCCGACGGCGACACCGTCTTCGCGATGGCCACCGGACGCCGCCCGCTGGTGCCGCCCGGTGAAAGCGCCGCCGACCCCGCCTTCGGCGTGCACATCGAGGCGGGGGCGCTGAACGAGGTGCTGGCCGCGGGCGCCGACGCGCTCACCCGCGCGGTGCGGCATGCCGTACTGGCCGCCGAGAGCGTCGAAGGACCCGGCGGGGTCTTCCCCTGCTACCGGGAGCTCTACCGCGTATGAGCACGCCCGCGGCGGCGGATCCCGCCGCGGGCCGGCTGACCGCCCCCGCCCGGCGCCCATTTCACGGACTTCGGGCGCGTCACCCGACGCTTTGCCGTGCAGGGCGCGGCGCAGCGGGAAGGCTCGGCCCATGCACTCCATCACCGACTGGCTCGCACGCTCCTCGGGTCCCGCGGTCTACGCGGTCGTGGCCGCCCTGGTCTTCTGCGAGGACGCCCTCTTCTTCGGCTTCGTGCTGCCCGGCGAGACGGCCGTGGTGCTCGGCGGGGTGGTCGCCGGGCAGGGCCGGGTGTCGGTCTACTGGCTGGCCTCCGCGGTCGTGCTGGCCGCGGTCGCCGGGGACTCGGTCGGGTACGAGGTCGGCCGGCGGTTCGGCCCGCGCATCCTGGAGACCAAGGCGCTGCGCGGGCACCACCAGCGGATCGACCAGGCCAGGGACTTCATCCGCAGGCGCGGTCCCGTCGCGGTCTTCCTCGGCCGCTTCATCGCCTTCTTCCGCGCCCTGATGCCCGCGCTCGCCGGTATCTCGCGGATGCCCTACCCGACGTTCCTGCTCTTCAACGCGCTCGGAGGGCTGGTCTGGGGCGTCGGTTTCACCCTGCTGGGGTATTTCGCGGGCGGCGCCTACCAGAAGGTCGAGAAGACGGCGGGCACGGCGGTGGCCGTCACGGTCGCGGTGGTCGTGGTGGCCGCCCTGGTGGTGTGGCAGATCCGCCGGCACCGCAGCGAGCGCGAGGACGACGACGGCCACGACGAGCCCGGCGACCGCGACTAGGAACCGCGTAGCCGTTCCCGGGGCGTATACGTGTGCGCTTTCCGGGGTTCTTTGCGGTGACAATGTGCCGAGACAGCAACAATCCGGTGTCCACAGGTTCGAAGTGGGCCGGATGAGAGCAAATCGAGCAGTATGCCCATCTCGTCACCCCACCCCGTGCCCCCCGGCGGGCCGCCGCGGACACGGCGCCGCCGGACCGCACTCGCCGCAGCGTCCGTGGCACTGCTGTCCGCGGCCGCGGCCGGCTGCGGCCACGGTTCCGCGTCCGGCTCGCCCGCGAGCGCCACCAGCACCACCGGCGCACCGCTGACCTCGTCCGCGACGGCGACACCCGGCGCCCCGGCCGGCGCGGCAGGGGACACCGCCGGCGGCGCGCCCACCGAGCCCACCGAGCCCACCGGGCCCACCGGGTCCGGCGCACCCGGCAGCACGGCGCCGCCCGCCGCGACCCCCGAGGCACCGCCGCCGCGGGCCGCCACCGCCCGCTGCACCGTCACCGGGCTCAGGATGACGCTGGGCCGCGGCGACCCGGGAGCGGGCAACATCTACTACCCGATCGACTTCACCAACACCACCTCGCGCGCCTGCACTCTCGACGGCTTCCCCGGCGTGTCGCTGCTGCGCGGCGACGGCACCGTCATCGGCAGGCCGGCCGTCCGCCGGGGCGCCGGCGCGGCCACCGTACGCCTCGCGCCGGGACAGACCGTCGAGGCCGATCTGCACACGCTCAACGAAGGAGTGAAGAGCGGCGGCTGCTGGCGCGCGCCCACCCTGATCATGGTCTATCCGCCGGGATCCACCGACTCCATGACCCTCGCCACGTCGAACCCCGTCGTCTGCGGCGGCACCTTCGACGTCGGCGCCGTGCACTGAGAGGACCGCCCGTGACGGTCAACGGAATCGACGTCGCCTCCTACCAGAGCAGCGACTACAGCACCAGCGGCCTGGACTTCGTGATCGTCAAGGCCACCGAGGGCTCCAGCTACGTCAACCCCAAGCACGCGGCGCAGATCGCCACCGGCCGGGCGCACGGCCTGGTCGTCGGCCACTACCACTTCGCCAGGCCCGGCTCGATGTCCGCCCAGGCCGACTACTTCCTCGCGCAGGCCGGTGTGAAGGCCGGGGACATCCTGGCGTTCGACTGGGAGGACACCGGGGTCTCCGGCGCCGACAAGGACGGCTGGCTGCGGCACGTGCAGGCCAAGGCGCCCGATCACCGGGTGATCCTCTACTGCAACAAGGACTTCTGGCTGCACCGCGACACCACGTCCTTCTGCGCCGACGGCCTGTGGATCGCCGACCCGTCCGCCCCCAAGGGCCACCCCGGGATCGAGCACCCCTGGCTCTTCCACCAGTACAGCGTCCAGGACGGCCACGACCTCAACGTGGGGAATTTCAGCGGCCGGCCCGCCCTGGTGGCCTGGGCGGGCAAGGGCGCGGCGCCGCGCTACGAGCCCTTCCCCGGCGCCGGCTGGTTCACCCACGGGCGCCGCTCGCCGATCGTGGCCGCGATGCACGACCGGCTGGTCGCCGTCGGCTGCAACCACTACGCCGGCACCGCCGACAAGGACGTCGTCGGCTCGGGCGACGTGGCCTCCTACGAGGCCTGGCAGCGCAAGTACAACACCGACCACCACAAGGGCTGGACCGGCTCGGCGCTGAAATGGCCGCCCGGCAAGGAGACCTGGGACGCGCTGCACGTCCCGAACGTGTGACCCGGGCGGCAGGGCCGTTACGCGGCACGCCCGACCGGGAACCGGGAGTCCATGGAGCCGATCGAGGCACTGGAGCGGATCGCGTTCCTGCTGGAACGCGCCGACGCGCCCGTCTACCGCATCAGGGCGTTCCGCAACGCCGCCGCCGTCCTGTCCGCGCTGCCGCCCGCCGAGCGGGAACGGCGTGCGGCGGCCGGCCGCTACACCGACCTCAAGGGCATCGGCGCCACCACGGGCACCGTCCTCGCCGAGGTCAGCGCCGGCCGCGCCCCCGGCTATCTGACCGACCTCGAAGCCGGCAGCGGCGGCCCGCTCGCCCAGGGCGGCGCCGCGCTGCGCGCGGCCCTGCGCGGCGACTGCCATCTGCACTCCGACTGGTCCGACGGCGGCAGCCCGATCGAAGCCATGGCGCTCGCCGCCCGGGCCGCGGGACACAACTGGGCGGTGCTCACCGACCACTCGCCGCGGCTGCGGATCGCCCACGGCCTGACGGCCGACCGGCTGCGCCGCCAGCTCGACGCCGTCGCCGACCTCAACACCCGGCTCGCGCCCTTCCGGCTGCTCACCGGCATCGAGTGCGACATCCTGCCGGACGGCTCGCTGGACCAGGAGGACGACCTGCTCGACCGGCTCGACGTGGTCGTCGGCTCGGTCCACTCCGAGCTGCGGATGCCCGCCCCCGCCTACACCCGGCGGCTGCTGGCCGCGGTCGGCAATCCGCTGGTCGATGTGCTCGGCCACTGCACCGGGCGGCTCATCGGCTCCCGCGAGCGCCCCGAGTCCGGCTTCGACGCGGCGGAGGTCTTCGCCGCGTGCGCGGCGGGCGGCACCGCCGTGGAGATCAACAGCAGCCCGCAGCGCCTCGACCCGCCGCGCCGCCTGCTCGCGCTCGCCAGGGACGCCGGCGCCCTCTTCGCGATCGACAGCGACGCCCACGCGCCGGGCCAGCTCGACTGGCAGGCCTACGGCTGCGCCCGCGCGGAGGAGGCCGGCATCCCGGCCGGGCGGATCATCACCACCTGGACCGCCGACGACCTGCTCGGCTGGACCAGGTCCCGGCAGGTACCGGCGGACCCGGGGACCTGAGTGGACCTGCCGCGTCCGGCGGCCTCTGGCAGGCACCGGACGCGGCAGGCGGTCGTCGGGGCGGCGCTGTCACAGGGTCGTGCAGACCGCCCCGTTGAGGGTGAAGACCGTCGGATCCTGATAGGCGCCGTTGTTGGCACCGGTGAAGCCGAAGGTCGCCGAATTGCCGCCGTTGGCGGCCAGTGTGCCGTTCCAGTCCACCGGTGTCGCCACCACATGGGCGCCCTCGGTGGTGAGGTGGGCGTTCCAGAAGCCGCTGACCGACTCACCGCTGCTGGGGAAGGTGAAGGCCAGCGTCCAGCCGGTGATCGGCGTCGGCCCGGTGTTGGTGACCGTCACACTGGCGTTGAAGCCGTTGCCCCAGCCGCCCGTCAGGCCGTAGGAGACCGTGCAGGGCGCGTTCCGCGGCGTCCCGGTGCGCACAGTGACCGGGTCCGAGGGCCGGGACAGCCTGCCGTTGGCGTCCCTGGCGAGGACGTTCCAGGTGAAGGTGCTGCCCGGGGTGAGGTTGGGCACGGTCGCCGAGGTGCCGGTGCTGGTGGCCAGCAGCTCGCTGGTGGTGCCGAGCTGCCGGTAGACCTCGTAGCGGTCGGCCTTGCCGCCGGCCGAGGGCGTCCAGCTGACGGTGGCGCTGGTGGCGCCTGCCGCGGTGACCTTCGGCGCGCCCGGTGCGGACAGGGCCGAGGAGGTGCCGGACTTCGGGTGCACGGTCACGGTGGTGATCGAGTACGGCGGCAGCGTCCATGTCCCGGTGTCCGCCGCGGTCGTGGTGTCGACCGCCGAGGCCTGGTCGCGGAAGGTGGCCACGGTCGCCGCGGACCCGTCGGGGGTGAAGCCGGCGTAGTGCAGCGCGACGGTTCGGGAATTCGCCGGGTCCTTGTTGATCAGCATCACGCTCAGGTCGCCGTTGGCCCGGTGCGCCGCGTGCGCGGCCACCAGCGGGCTGCCGCTGCCCGCCGCGACGAGCTGGTCGCCGGGTGTGCCGAGCCGGCTGAGCATCGAGATGGCGTGGTAGGTCGCGAAGGGGGTGTTCAGCGGCGGCTCGCACACCGTGCCGACGCAGGTGCCGCTGGAGAGGATGCCGTAGTCGTTGTAGTCGGTGGCGCCGTCGGGCGCGGTGCTGATGCTGCCGGGGCCGTTGTGGGTGTCCCACCAGTCCACGGTGAAGACACCGCTCTGCAGCGCGGTCAGGTACGCGTCGGCGCCGAAGAGGGCGTTGGGCTGGGTGTCCTCGAAGACGTTGGAGTTCAGCTCGGTCAGCGCGACCGGCGTGCCGCCCGCCCCGCCTGCGGTCAACTGGTCGTTGAGCTGGGCGAGTTCACCGGCCAGCTGGGAGGGGGTGTTGAGCATCCCCGCCGCGTCCGAGCCGCCCGGGTACCAGTGCACGATGACGAAGTCGGCCTTGCCCGCGATCAGCGGGATGACCGTGTGGTTCCAGTCGGCGGTCTCGCCCGCGGCCATCACCCCGTCCGGCCAGTTGCCGGGCAGCGTCAGGACCGCGCCGATCTTCACCGAGGGGTCCACCGCCTTCATGGCGGTCGCGTAGTCGATCACATTGTGCGCGTACGCCGTCGGGGAGGTGTCGGCGTGGTCGTCCTGCTCCCAGCCGGAGCCGTAATGGCCGTTGCCGTACAGCTCGTTGCCGATCTCCCAGTATTTCGCGCCGTAGTGCTGGGTGACGTTGGCGTAGCGCACCCAGTCGGCGGCCTCCTTCGTGGTGCCCGAGCCGTAGTTGGCGATCAGGATCGGCTGGGCGCCGACCTTCTTGGCGGTGCCCATGAAGGAGTCGAAGTCGGTGCCGGGCGCGACATAGCCGCCCGGCGCGGTGTTGTCCTGCCAGTGGTAGATGTCGCCGTAGGAGCCGCCGGGGTAGCGCAGCATGCCGATGTTCGCCGCCGACAGCAGGTTCTGGACCTCGGGGACGTTCATCTGCGAGTCCCACACCGCGCTGTTGAGGCCGTAGGCGGTGCCGGGGATGGTGCCCTGCCCCTCGGCGGCGTTCACCGTGACGTCCACCGCGGGGGCGGCCGGGTCGCCGGGGTCGGCCAGGGCGGTCCCGCCGCCGGCCAGCAGCGTGGCGCCGAGTGCCACGACGGAGGCGCAGGCGGCGAGCCGTCTGCGCAGGGGGGCCGAGCTGAGCGAAATGCCTGGGCGCACGGAAGTTCTCACCTTCGCGAGGCGGGACGTGGGGGGCGTGCGAACGCGTGGGAGCGCTCCCATATTTGGCGCGGCGGTGCTTCTTGTCAATGCCCCGGTACGTAACCGGCCCCGGCCGCCGCTCCTGCGGGTCAGGCGCCGAGCTGGTCGATCTGCCGGATCCGGTTCGTCACGTCGAGCGCCGCGACCTTGTAGGACTCCGCCAGCGTCGGGTAGTTGAAGACCGCGTCCACCAGATAGTCCACGGTGCCGCCGCAGCCCATCACCGCGTGCCCGATGTGGATCAGCTCGGTCGCCCCGGTGCCGAAGCAGTGCACCCCGAGCAGCTTGCGGTCCACGGGCGAGACCAGCAGCTTGAGCATGCCGTGCGCGTCGCCGATGATCTGGCCGCGGGCCAGCTCCCGGTAGCGGGACACGCCCGCCTCGAACGGCACCGAGGCCTCGGTGAGCTGGTCCTCGGTCCGCCCGATGAAACTGATCTCCGGAATGGTGTAGATGCCGATCGGCTGCAGGTCCTGCAGCCCGTTCACCGGCTCCCCGAACGCGTGGTAGGCGGCATTGCGGCCCTGCTCCATCGAGGTCGCGGCCAGCGCGGGGAAACCTATGACGTCGCCGACCGCGTAGATGTGCGGCACGGCCGTACGGTAGGCGCCGTCCACCGAGATCCGGCCGCGCTTGTCGGCCGTCAGGCCCGCCTGCTCCAGGCCGAGCCCGTCGGTGAGGCCCTGCCGGCCCGCCGAGTACATCACCGCGTCGGCCGCGATCTTCTTGCCGCTTGCCAGTACGGTCAGCGTGCCGCGCTCGTGCCGCTCGACCGCCGCCACCGTCTCGCCGAATCGGAAGGTCACCGCCAGGTCCCGCAGGTGGTACTTCAGCGCCTCGACGATCTCCGTGTCGCAGAAGTCCAGCATGGAGTCGCGCTGTTCGACCACGGTGATCCGGCTGCCCAGGGCGGCGAACATCGAGGCGTACTCCATGCCGATCACCCCAGCCCCGACGATCACCATCGAGCGCGGCACCCGCTCCATGTTCAGCACGCTGTCGGAGTCCATCACCGTGCGGTCGTCGAACTCGACGGTCGCCGGGCGGGCCGGCCGGGTGCCGGTGGCGATCACGATGTGGTCGGCGGTCAGCACCCGGTCCTGGCCGCCGGCGTCCCTGACCGCCACGGTGTGCTCGTCGAGGAAGCGCCCGGTGCCGTCGAGCACCGTGATCCGGTTGCGGGACAGCTGGTTGCGGACCACGTCCACCTCGCGGCCGACCACGTGCTGGGTCCTGGCCGTCAGGTCGGCGACGGTGATGTCCTCCTTGAGCCGGTAGCTCTGCCCGTACAGGTCACGCTGGTTGAGCCCGGTGAGGTAGAGCACCGCCTCGCGCAGCGTCTTGGACGGGATGGTGCCGGTGTGCAGCGACACCCCGCCGAGGCGGTCGGCACGGTCCACCAGCGCTGCCCGCCGCCCGAGTTTGGCCGCCGCGATGGCCGCCTTCTGCCCGCCGGGGCCGGAACCGATCACCAGGATGTCGAAGTCGCGCACCGGCCCAGTCTGTCAGCCCGCCGCGCCCCGCGTCACCGCTTCTCCTCCCGAAGGACGGCCGCCCGGGGGTCCGTCCTTGGAGTCCTCCTACCGCGGGTCCTAGTTCAGGTGCTGGGGGCGGCGCAGCGGGCGGCGGCCCGGCGGCTGGGACGGCGGCGGGCGGTGGGTGGCCACGGGCAGGTCGCGGACCACCGGCTTGTCCGCGGTGAGGGTGAACGGCTTCTCGTAGTGCAGGATTTCCAGCGGCTCGCCGTCCGCCAGTGAGTACGTCGCGGTGGTCCTGCCGAACTCCACCCGCAGCCGCCGGCCGCGGAAGAGCAGCCGGAAGGCGATCCGGCTGAGCGCGTCGGGCAGCCGCGGCGCGAAGCGGATCGAGTCGCCGTCGAAGAGCCGCATCCCGCCGAGCCCGGCCACCAGCGCGGTCCAGGTGCCGGCCAGCGCGGCGATGTGCAGCCCGTCGCGCGCGTTGTTCTCCAGGTCCTCCAGGTCGATCATCGCGGACTCGCCGAGGTAGTCGTAGGCCAGTTGCAGATGCCCGACCTCGGCGGCGATCACCGCCTGGCAGTAGGCCGACAGCGAGGAGTCGCGGACCGTCAGCGGCTCGTAGTAGGCGAAGTTGCGGGCCTTCTGCTCGTCGGTGAAGGCGTCGCCGCGCAGGTACATCGCCAGCACCAGGTCCGCCTGCTTGACGACCTGTTTGCGGTAGAGGTCGAAGTACGGGTAGTGCAGCATCAGCGGATAGCGGTCGGCGGCGGTGTTCGCGAAGTCCCAGGTCTGGTGCTGGGTGTAGCCGGCCGACTGCTCGTGCACTCCGAGTTCGTCGTTGTAGGGCAGCGTCATCGCCGCCGCCGCGTCACGCCAGGCGGCCGTCTCCTCGGCGCTGACGCCGAGCGTCGCCGCGTGCCGCGGGTGCCGTTCGGCCGCGTCGGCCGCCGCGGTCAGGTTCGCCTGCGCCATCAGGTTGGTGTACGCGTTGTCGTCGCTGATCGCGCTGTACTCGTCGGGTCCGGTGACGCCGTCGATGTGGTAGGCGCCGGAGTTGTCGTGGTGGCCCAGCGAACGCCACAGCCGGGCCGTCTCCACCAGCAGTTCCAGGCCGGTGTCGCGTTCGAAGGCCGTGTCGCCGGTGATGGCCACGTAGCGGACGACCGCGTCGGCGATGTCGGCGTTGATGTGGAAGGCGGCGGTGCCGGCCGGCCAGTAGCCGGACGCCTCCTCGCCGTTGATGGTCCGCCACGGGAAGGCGGCTCCGGCCAGGCCCAGCTGGCCGGCCCGGTCCTTCGCGACCGGCAGCATGTTGTACCGCCAGCGCAGCACCTCGGCGGCGGCCCGCGGCGAGGTGAAGGCCAGCAGCGGCAGCACGAACGTCTCGGCGTCCCAGAAGGTGTGGCCGTCGTAGCCCGACCCGGTCAGGCCCTTGGCGGGGATGGCCCGCTCCTCCGCCCGCGCCCCGACCTGGAGCACATGGAAGAGCGCGAAGCGCACCGCCTGCTGGATCTCGGTGTCGCCGTCCACCTCGACGTCGGCCCGCTCCCAGAAGTCGTCCAGATACGCCCGCTGCTGGTCCAGCAGGCCCTGCCAGCCGGTGTCCCGGGCGCCCACCAGCGCCGCGTCCGCCTGGTCGCGCAGCGCGGGCAGCGACCGCGTCGCCGACCACCCGTAGGCGACGAATTTCTCCAGCCGCAGCCGCTGGCCGGCCTTCACCACCGAGGTGATGGTCAGCCGGCTCACGTCGTCGCCGGAGTCCGCCGAGACCTGGGTGGTGCCGTCGGGGCCGTCGATGCGGTGGTCGGCGGCCACGGCGAGCCGCAGCCGGCTGCGGGTGGTGGAGTGCACCAGCTGCAGCCTGGTCCCGTCCGCGGAGTGCTCCTCGGGCTGCAGCGGCGACTGCAGCACGGCCGACACCCGCGGGTCGCCGGGGGAGTGCGGCACCTCCTCGTTGGCGGCCAGCTCCGACTGCACCACCACCCGCACCTCGCCGTCCAGCGGCTCGACCTCGTAGGCGATGGCGGCCACCGCGCGCTGCTGGAAGGACACCATCCGGGTGGAGCGCACCCGCACCGCCCGTCCGGCTGGCGACACCCACTCGCACGTCCGGCGCAGCACCCCGGCCCGCAGGTCCAGCTCCCGCTCGTGCGACCGGACCGTGCCGTAGCGCAGGTCGAACGGCTCGTCGTCCACCAGCAGCCTGATCAGCTTGCCGTTGGTGACGTTGATGACGGTCTGCCCGGACTCCGGGTAGCCGTAGCCGGCTTCCGCGTACGGCAGCGGGTGCAGCTCGTGCAGCCCGTTGAGATAGGTGCCCGGCAGGCCGTTGGGCTCGCCCTCGTCGAGATTGCCGCGCCAGCCGATGTGCCCGTTGGACAGGGCGAACACCGACTCGCTCTGCGGCAGCAGGTCCAGGTTCAGCTCGCACTCGCGCAGCGACCACGGTGACACCTCGAACGCCGGGTCGGTGATCACGACTTCGCCCCCAGCAGCTGGTCCAGGTCGGTGACCACCGTGTCGGCGCCGTGCCGCCGCAGCTCGTCGGCCTGCCCGGTGCGGTCCACGCCCACCACGTAGCCGAACCGCCCGGCGCGCCCGGCGTCCATGCCGACCAGCGCGTCCTCGAAGACGGCCGCCTCGTCAGGCCCGAGCCCGAGGTCGCCCGCCGCCTCCAGATACGTGTCGGGCTTCGGCTTGCCGCGCAGCCCGCGCTCCCTGGCGACCACCCCGTCGATCCGTACGTCGATCAGGTCCTCGATGCCGGCCGACACCAGTACGTCACGGCAGTTCGCGCTGGACGACACGACCGCGGTGCGCAGCCCCGCGGCCCGTACCGCCTTGAGGTAGCGCACCGAGCCCGGGTAGGCCTCGACGCCGTCCTCGCGGATCTTGTCGAGCACGATGACGTTCTTGCGGTTGCCCAGGCCGTGGACCGTGTCGTGGTCGGGCGGGTCGTCCTCGTCGCCCTCGGGCAGTTCGATGCCGCGCGAGGCCAGGAAGGTGCGCACCCCGTCGGCGCGCGGCCGGCCGTCCACGTACTCGTCGTAGTCGGCGGTCGCGTCGAAGGGCTCGAATTCCGGGCCCTGGAGCCGGCGCAGGAAGGAGTCGAAGGTCTCCTTCCACGCGGCGGCGTGCACCAGAGCCGTCGGAGTGAGGACCCCGTCGAGGTCGAAGAGGCAGGCGCGGACAGTAGCGGGCAGGCCGATCTCGGTCATGACGCAGCTTGTGCCCGCTGACCCGCCCGGGTATGTCCCGCCGCCGCGAAGTCCGCCCGACTCGCCGAACGGGTCAGGCCGCGGGCCCGGCGCCCAGCCGGTTGATGTCCCGCGGCGACAGGATGTGCGGCCCGGCGCCCTTGAGGCGTACGACGCCGAGCATCGACCGGCCCAGCAGCTCGGTGGTGGTCACCTGGTCCGGCGCGAGCCGGTGCACCAGCGGGTACAGCCAGGAGGTCAGCGCGTAGATGGTCCGGTAGGTCCTGGTGCGGGAGACCGCGCCGTGCATCGGCCGGATCCAGCCGGGCCGGAACATGTACGCGCGCATGTCCATCGCCAGCAGCGCGTTCTCGGTGCGGCCCTTGATCCTGGCCCAGGCCACCCGGCCCTGCTCGGTGCTGTCGGTGCCCGCGCCTGAGACGTAGGTGAAGGTCAGTTCGGGGTTGCCGGCGGCCAGCAGGCGCGCGGCGGTCAGCGGGAAGTCGTAGCTGACCCGCTGGTAGACCTCGGCGCTGTGCCCCGCGGTGGAGACCCCGAGGCAGTAGAAGCAGGCGTCTGCGCCGGCCAGTTCACCGGCGATCGCGGACAGGTCGGTGAAGTCCGCGTGGGTGACCTCGCGCAGCTTGGGATGCGCGGTGCCCAGCGGGCCGCGGCCGACCGTCACCACCTCGGTCACCTCGTCGTCCAGCAGACAGGCCCGCAGCACACCGTGCCCGACCATGCCCGAGGCACCGAAGACCACCACCTTCATCGCGGTTCGCCGCCGCCTTCCTGCCGTCCTTGCGGGTGCGGACGCACTCGCGGGCCGGACGATGGTAGCGCCCGCCGCGTACCGCTCAGCCGGCGATCACCGCGATCTTGCGCAGATAGTCGCCCGCGGTCAGCCGGCCGAGCATGAAATCGGCGACATCGGCCCGCGGGACCGTCGGCACTCCGCGCAGCTCAAGGTGCTCGCCGTGCCGGTAGCGGCCGGTGCGGGCGCGGTTGGTGAGCATCACCGGGTAGACCAGCGTCCAGTCCAGCGGGCTGCGGCGCAGCACCTGCTCACCGGCCGCCTTGTCGGCGTAGACCCGGCGCAGCACGCGGTAGCTCAGCCGCGGCAGCGGCGGCACCTCGGCCATGGTGTCGCCGACGCCCAGGCCCGAGAGCCACACCAGCCGGCCGACCTCCGCGTCCTGCATCGCGCGCACGATCCGCGGCGCGGCGGCGGCCATCACCCCGGGCGAGCGCAGGCCCCGCAGGCTGCGCTCCACGCCCAGCGCGCTCACGACGGCGTCCGCGCCGGTGACGGCCGCGGTCACCGCGGCCTGGTCCGACGTCACCTGCCCGACCGCGATGGTCAGGCCGCCCCTGGCGGGCGGCGCCTTGGCCGGGTCGCGCAGGAAGGCGGCCACCTCGTGGCCGGCGTCCAGCGCCTGCGCGACGACCTGGCGTCCGGTGGCG
Source organism: Streptomyces sp. IBSBF 2435 (assembly GCF_036815005.1). NCBI lineage: Bacteria > Bacillati > Actinomycetota > Actinomycetes > Kitasatosporales > Streptomycetaceae > Streptomyces > Streptomyces sp. IBSBF 2435. Next base: position 46,241 of record NZ_JAJSYW010000010.1, read on the forward strand.
CCGGTGCTGCCGAAGACCACGATCCGCACGGTGTCCTCCTGGTGCGGCCGGGCGTGCGGCGGCGGCCGCCCGGCCCCGGCTCGGCGCGGTGGCGCCAGGGCCGCGGGTACGACCCCGGCCGAGCGTACCGGCCACCGCTCAGGACCGCCGGTGACCGGACGCCGGCGTCCCCGCCGCGCCCGGGTGCCCCCGCTGTTGTGCCGTCCCCACCTCGGGTGTCCGCCGCAGAGGTGCCCACCGCCCTCGCCCCGCCCCTGGCCGGCGTCCCGCCGCCTGCGTGCCCTGCGTCGGTGTCAGGCCGCGACCGGGCGGCGGATCTGCTCGACCGCGGTGACCAGCGGGGCCAGCTGCGGGTCGCGGGCGGCCAGGTCCAGCGCCTCGCGCAGCGCCGTGTTGTTGGTGGGGCGGGCCGCGGCGAGCAGGTCCGAGCCGGCCGGGGTCACATCGGTGTAGATCCCGCGGCGGTCGGTCGGGCACAGATAGCGCGCCAGCAGACCGCGTTCCTCCAGGCGGGTGACCAGCCGGGTGGTGGCGGACTGGCTGAGTACCACCGCGTCGGCGACCCGTTTCATCTGCAGCCGCCCGCCGGGGCCGTCGTGCTGCCTGCTGAGCACGTCGAGCAGTGAGAACTCCCGGACGCTCAGCCCGTGCCCGGCCTGCAGCGCCCGCTCGATGTGCGCCTCGATCCGGCCGTGCAGCAGGGACAGCGCGCACCAGCCGTCGGCGATGGCGGTCAGTGCCGGATCCGTGGCGGTCATCGGTCCTCCAGGCCCTCCGCGGGCGGTCGGCGCCCGGCCGCGGTGCCGTGATGGGCGCATGCACCACTCTAACGCGTTTGCAAATAACCCGCGTGCACAATTATTGTCAGCGCCTGTTAAGCGCTCCTGCACTCATCTGGGAAGGGTGTCCCTCATGCCTCTCGCGCTCCTGGCCCTCGCCATCGGGGCCTTCGGGATCGGCACCACCGAATTCGTCATCATCGGGCTGCTGCCCCAGGTCGCCGGCGACTTCGGCGTCAGCGTCCCGACCGCGGGCCTGCTGGTCACCGGCTACGCGCTCGGCGTGGTGGCCGGCGCGCCGCTGATGAGCGCGCTGGGCACCAAGGTGACCCGCAAGCGGATGCTGGTGCTGCTGATGGGTCTGTTCGTGATCGGCAACCTGGTCTCGGCCGCCGCCCCGGTCTTCGCCGTCATGCTGATCGGCCGGGTGATCACCTCGCTCGCGCACGGCGCCTTCTTCGGCATCGGCTCGGTCGTCGCCGCGGAAGTGGTCGCCCCGGCCAAGCGGGCCGGCGCCATCGCGACGATGTTCACCGGGCTGACCGTCGCCAATGTCGTCGGCGTGCCGCTGGGCACCTTCGTCGGGCAGAGCGCTGGCTGGCGGATCACCTTCGTCATCGTCGCCGGCCTCGGCGTGCTCGGGCTGCTCGGCGTCGCCCGGCTGGTCCCCGACCTGCCGCGGCCCGAAGGGGTCAGCCTGCGCCATGAACTCGCCGTCTTCCGCAATGTGCAGGTGCTGCTCGCGATGGGCATGACCGTCTTCGGCTTCGGCGGCGTCTTCGCCGCCATCACCTACCTGGTGCCGATGCTGACCGACGTCACCGGATACGCCGACGGGTCGGTGACCTGGCTGCTGGTGCTGCTCGGGCTCGGCATGGTGCTGGGCAACCTGGTCGGCGGCAGGCTCGCCGACCGCCGCCTGATGCCGGTGCTCATGACCGCGCTGGGCGGCCTGGCCGTGGCGCTCGCCCTCTTCACGGTCACCGCGCACAACAAGGCCGCCGCCGCGGTCACCGTCTTCGCGATCGGCGCGCTCGGCTTCGCCACCACCCCGCCGCTGCAGAAGCGGGTGCTCGACCAGGCCGCGGGCGCCCCTACGCTCGCCTCGGCCGTCAACATCGGCGCCTTCAACCTCGGCAACGCGCTCGCGGCCTGGATCGGCGGCCTGGTCATCTCCGCCGGCCACGGCTACACCGCGGCGAGCTGGGTCGGCGTGGCCCTGGCCGGCGTCGCGCTGCTCCTCGCGGTGCTGTCGATGTCGCTGGAAAGCGGTGGCGCCCGCCGCCCCGGCCGCCTCGTCGCCCGTTCCGCCGGGCTGCCGGCGGCCGGGGACAGCGGCTCCGCGGCGGACGCCGCCGGCGCCGGACTCAGCCGCCCGGGTTCACACCCACGCTGACGAAGGTCACATCCACCAGCGCGGTCTGGGCGGTGTGACTGGTCGGCGCCGGGACGAAGGCGACCGTGCCGGGACCGTTGCAGGGCAGGTTGATGGTCTGCGGGATCTCGACAGCCAGACCGTAGGCCTTGACCTCGGTGACCGGCGCCGTCGAGTACGCGTTGCCGAAGCTGACCACGTCGCCGTTGGCCGATGAGCCCGTGTAGCCGACGGTCGCCGAGGCGGGGGTGGTGCCCGACACCAGCTGCACGGACACGTGCTGGCCCGCCAGCGGGTGCCCGACCGAGGTGGGCGTCACCACACCGGAGCAGCCGACCTTGACGACCGCGCCGATCGTCACGCCGTTGACCTGCCCGACGAAGGTCTGGCCCGGCCCGACCGGGAGCGGCGAGACCACGGCGGCGCCGGCCGAGGACAGGCCGACCGTACCGCCCAGCACGGCCAGGGCCGCGACGGTGCCGAGAGAACGTAAGCGATGGTGCCTGCTGCGCATGTCTACCTCCGGATATGGGGGTACCGGGGCCGTTCGCGGCCCCGGAACGCGAGGGGCGAACTGTGCAGGAGCATCAGCATGCTAGCGAGGAGCGGCGCGAACGGACCCCGCTCGGCGGCGGTCCGCCCCCCCGGTGCCGCCCGGCCCGGCCTCCGGTCGTACCACCCGGCTGGCGGGGCGGGTGCGCGCGAGGTAGGACAGGAGGTGCGAAGCCGCGGTCGGCGGGCAGACGTCCCGCCGACCGCAGGCAGCCCCAGAAGGGACGGACATCGTGGCACGACCGAAAATCCTCGTGGTGGGCGCGGGTTTCGCCGGGGTGGGATGTGTGCGCAGACTCGAGCGCAGCCTCGCCCCGGACGAGGCCGACATCTGCCTGGTGACCCCGTTCTCCTACCAGCTCTATCTCCCGCTGCTGCCGCAGGTCGCCTCCGGTGTGCTGACCCCGCAGTCGATCGCGGTCTCGCTGCGCCGCAGCAAGAAGTACCGCACCCGGATCGTGCCCGGCGGGGCGGTCGGGGTGGACACCAAGGCCAAGGTCTGCGTGGTCCGCACGATAACGGACGAGATCGTCAACGAGTCGTACGACCACATCGTGCTCGCCCCCGGCAGCATCACCCGCACCTTCGACATCCCCGGCCTTGTCGACAACGCCCGCGGGATGAAGACCCTCGCCGAGGCCGCGTACATCCGCGACCACGTGATCGCGCAGCTCGACCTCGCCGACGCCTCGCACAACGCCGCCGAGCGGGAGTCGCGGCTGCAGTTCGTGGTCGTCGGCGGCGGCTACGCCGGCACCGAGACGGCGGCCTGCCTCCAGCGGCTGACCACCGCCGCGCTGCACCGCTATCCGCGGCTCGACCCGAAGCTGATCAAGTGGCACCTCATCGACATCGCGCCCCGGCTGATGCCGGAACTCGGCGAGAAACTGGGCCTGAGCGCGCAGAAGATCCTCACCGACCGCGGTATCGACATCTCGCTCGGGGTGTCGATCGCCAAGGCTGGCCCGGAGGAGGTCACCTTCACCGACGGCCGGGTGGTGCCCTGCCGCACCCTGATCTGGACCGCGGGCGTCGTGGCCAGCCCGCTGATCGCCACCCTCGGCGCGGAGACCGTACGCGGCCGGCTCGCCGTCGCCGCGGACATGACGGTGCCCGGTGTCGACGGGGTCTACGCGCTCGGCGACGCTGCGGCCGTACCCGACCTCGCCAAGGACGAGGAGGACGCGGTCTGCCCGCCCACCGCGCAGCACGCGATGCGGCAGGGCCGCAAGGCCGCCGAGAACGTCATTGCCGCGATCCGCAACCAGCCCCTGCAGCCGTACAGGCACAAGGACCTCGGCCTGGTCGTCGACCTCGGCGGCAGGGACGCGGTCTCCAAGCCGATGGGCGTCGAACTGCGCGGCCTGCCCGCCCAGGCCGTCGCCCGCGGCTACCACTGGTCGGCGCTGCGCACCAACGTGGCCAAGACCCGGGTGCTGACCAACTGGATGCTCAACGCGGTGGCCGGCAACGACTTCGTCCGCACCGGCTTCCAGTCCCGCAAGGCCGCGACCCTGCGGGACTTCGAATTCACCAACGCGTATCTGTCGCCCGAGGAACTGCGCGACCAGGTCGCCGACGCGATGCCGCGCGCCTGAGCCGGCGCGGCGGCGCGGGCCTGAGCCGGCGCGAGCCGCAGGCCCGGAGCCCCTCCGCCGGAGAGGGCTCTAGGCCAGGTCCTGTTCCGGCAGGTCCGGCAGGTCCGGCGGGATCGAGGGGGAGGGTGAGGATCCGGGGCCGGCCGGCTCGGGGTCCTCGTCCGGCTGCTCGTCCTCCCACAGCGAGAACCACACCGTCTTGCCCTCCGACTCCGGCCGTACGCTCCACTGCCCCGACAGGATGTCGAGCAGCATCAGCCCCCGGCCCGAGGACGCCATCTCGCCTGGCGTGCGCTGGTGCGGCAGCTCGTCGCCGGTGTCGGAGACCTCAACCCGCAGCACGCGACGGCCCGGCTGGCCGGTCAGCGACGCCGCCAGCGCCGCCGACTGGTCGGTGTGCATCAGGACATTGCCGACCAGTTCCGACGTCAGCAGCACCGCGGTGTCGACCTGGTCGGGCTGCGCCCAGTCGTGCAGCAGCGCCTGGAGCTCCGCCCGCGCCTCGGACAGGCCCTCCGCCTGGTCCTGCTCGATGGTCAGCACCAGCTTCCGCTCCGGCACCACCCGCTGCTGCACCCCGCCGTCGCGGCGCAGCAGCAGCAGCGCGATGTCGTCCTCGTTGCGCGGCGCGAGATCGGCGCGGACACCGGCGGCGTCCGGCTCCCGCTGCCCGCCCCCGCCGTCCGCCGCCCGCTCGTCCAGCTCCTGCTGCGCCGACTGGGCCAGCGGATGGTGCACCGCGCGGATCAGGCGCTCGGCGATGCCTTCCAGGTCCTCGGTGGGACCGGGGGACATCGCGTCCCTGACCCGCACCCAGCCGCTGTACATGTCGTGCCCGCCGGTCTCGATCAGCCCGTCGGTGCACAGCATCAGGATCTCGTCCGGGTGCAGCTCCAGGTCGGTGACCGGGTAGTCCTCGGTGCCCGGCATCAGACCGAGCGGCAGACCGCCGCCGACGTGCTTGAGCATGCAGGTGCCGTCCGGCAGCCGCAGCACCGGGTGCGGATGGCCGGCCCTGGCGATGTGCAGCATCCCCGTGGAGGGCTCCGCCTCGATGTAGAGGCAGGTGGCGAAGCGGTCCTCGTCCAGCGCGGCCAGGAAGCGCGACGACCTGGCCAGCACCGCGTCCGGCCCGTGGCCCTCGGCGGCGTAGGCGTACACGGCGGTGCGCAACTGGGCCATCAGGCCGGCCGCGTGCACATCATGGCCCTGCACATCACCGATCACCACGGCCAGCCGGCCCTCCGGCAGGTTGATCACGTCGTACCAGTCGCCGCCCACCACCAGGCCGCCGCCGGTCGGCACGTACCGCGTGGCCACCGTCATCCCGGGCACCGCGGGCGCCGCGGCGCCCATGCTGCGCCGCAGCCCGCGCGACAGCGCCAGCTCGGCGCTGCTGGTCCTGGTCCGCTCCAGGGCCTGGGCGATCAGCCGGGCGGTCAGCACCAGCAGGGCCCGCTCGTCGGCGCCGAAGGCCATCGGCCGGCGGAAGGCCATCAGGCACACCGCGCTGATCCGTCCCGAGGTCACCAGCGGCAGGAACGCCCACGACTCCCGGCCGTTGCGGGCGGCCAGCGGCCAGGTGGCCGGATAGCGAGCGCTGTACTCGCCCGGCGAGGACAGATAGACCGGCCGGCCCGACCTGACGACGTCGGTGGCCGGGAAGGCCGTCGTCACCGGCATCCGGAAGATCCCCTGGGCCCCGCTGGCGGCGTATCCGTGCTGGCCGAGCAGGTTGAGGAATTTGTCGGTGACGCCGAAGACCACCAGCCCGTCCAGGCTGAAATCCGGGGCGAAGAGCCTGGCCACGGTGGTGAGGGCGGCGGGCAGCGACTCCGCCTCTGCCAGCGCGTGGCCGGTTTCGAGCAGCAGCGCGTCGCGCCGCCTGCCCTGTGCGGGGCCGGTCTCCGCGGCGGCGGCGGAATCCGGCGCGGCCCCGGTCCCGGGGCCGCCGGTCCCCGCCCCGAACCGGTTCATCGCGTCGATCTGCCGCACTTCCGTGCTGTCCGTACTGTCGGCGCTGTCGGCCGCGGCGCCGGCCGCCGACTGCTCGCGCTCCACCGGACCCTCCGCTCCCTTGCCCATCCGGCGCCCTCCCGCCACGGGTGTGGTCCTTGTCGGTACCCATGCTCGGCGACGACCGCGGTGCCCGCATGCGGAGCGCCCGGGCGGCGCGACGGGGGCGATGTGCTTTCCGGGGCGGTCTACTGGCATGCTCGGACACGTGGGTGAACGCATCATCGCCGCGTGTGACGGCGCATCGAAGGGCAATCCCGGGCCCGCCGCATGGGCCTGGGTCATCGCCGACGACCGGGGCGAACCGGTCCGCTGGGAGGCTGGTCCGCTGGGCACCGCGACCAACAACGTCGCGGAACTGACCGCGCTTGAGCGGCTGCTGACCGACGTGGACCCGGAGGTGGCGCTGGAGATCCGGATGGACTCGCAGTACGCCATGAAGGCCGTGACGACCTGGCTGCCGGGCTGGAAGCGCAAGGGCTGGAAGACGTCGGCGGGCAAGCCGGTCGCCAACCAGGAGCTGGTCGTACGGATCGACGCGCTGCTGACCGGCCGCACGGTGGACTTCCGCTACGTCCCCGCCCATCAGGTGGACGGCGACCGGCTCAACGACTTCGCGGACCGCGCCGCCAGCCATGCCGCCATCGTCCAGGAGCCGGCCGGCAGCGACCTCGGCTCGCCGCTGCCGCCGCGCACTACCGACACCGTGCGCAAGGCCCCCCGCGCCGCCGCGGGCACGGCGACGGCCGGGTCCGACACCAGGGGCGGGGGAGCGCCGCGCACCCTCAAGGCGAAATTCCCCGGCCGCTGCCGCTGCGGCCGGTCCTACGCCGCTGGCGAGCCGATCACCAAGAACCCCGACGGCTGGGGCCACCCCGACTGCCGCTGACCGACTGCCGCTGACCGGCCGCCGCCCCGGCGCCGCACGCACCCTCCGCCCCCGTCACCCGCGCACCCCGCGGCGACGGGGGCTTCGTCGTCCCCTGACCTCCCGCGGTCCGCGGCGGCGCACGGCCGGGCGCGCAACCGATCCCGCGCGGAGCATTGACGACGGCTCCCCGCGGCCCTACTTTCATCGCGTCGTACTTCGTACGTCATATATGAGACCTGATACGCGAGATCTGAGAGCCCTATGACTTTCGCTCCCACCCCGATCCCCTCCCGGACGCAGTACGTCCTCGAAGCGATCAAGCACCGCATCCTCACCGGGCAGCTCAGCCCGGGACAGGCCCTGGTCGAGGCGGACCTGGCGGCGCAGTTCGGGGTGTCCAAGACCCCGGTGCGCGAGGCGCTCAAGACGCTCGCCGGGACCGGTCTTGTGGTCATGAGCCAGTACAAGGGCGTCACCGTGCGGACCGTGGACGCCGCGATGGCGCGCGAGGTCTACGACGTACGCCTGCTGCTGGAGCCGGAGGCGCTGCGCAGGACCATCACCCGGGAGGCGTCGCTCGGCGCGGCCCAGGACGCGCTGGTGCGCGCCGAGCAGGCGCAGGACCGGGCCGACCGGAGCCTGGCCAACCGGGACTTCCACCGTGCGCTCTACCTGCCGTGCGGCAATCCGCTGCTGGCCAGGATGCTCGACGAGGTGCGCGACCAGGCGGCGCTGGTGTCCACCGTCGCCTGGGCCGCCGACCCGTCGTGGGAGCGCGAGGCGCACGAGCACCAGGAGATCCTGCGGGTCGCCCTGGCCGGCGACGCGCAGGATGCCGCCCGGCTGCTGCACGCGCACATCGCGGACTTCGTCCGCCGGGCGTTCCCCGACGACGGACAGGAGGGCCAGTGATGGACAGGACCGCGCTCGCGACCGCCCTCGCCGGTGTGGTGGCGATCCCGGTGATCCCCTTCGGCGCCGGCGGCGGCATCGACCGACCCGCCTACCGGCTGCTGCTGCGCCGGCTGCTGGACGGCGGCATCGCCGCCGTCACCCCGAACGGCAACACCGGCGAGTTCTACGCCCTCACCCCGCAGGAGCGCCAGGCGGTCGTGCAGGACACCCTCGCCGAGACCGCGCGGCGCCCGGTCACCGTGATCGTCGGCGTCGGCCACGACCTGCCGACCGCGATCGGCGCGGCCGAGCACGCCCGCGACTGCGGCGCGCGGATGGTGATGGTGCACCAGCCCGTGCACCCGTACGTCTCGCAGGACGGCTGGGTGGCCTACCACGCCGCCATCGCCGGGGCTGTGCCGGAACTCGGCGTGGTCCCCTACATCCGCAACCCGCTGCTCGACGGCAGCCGGATGGCGGAACTCGGCGAGCGCTGCCCCAACGTGGTCGGCGTGAAGTACGCGGTGCCCGACGCCGCCCGCTTCGCCGCCTTCGCCCGGGACGCCGGCCTGGAGCGCTTCGTGTGGCTCGCGGGCCTCGCCGAGCTGTACGCGCCCGCCTACTTCGCGGCCGGCGCGACCGGCTTCACCTCGGGCCTGGCCAATGTCGCGCCTCGGATCTCGCTGGACATGCTCGCCGCGCTGCGGGCCGGCGACTACCCGGGTGCCATGAAGGTCTGGGAGCAGATCCGCGGGTTCGAGGACCTGCGCGCGGCCCGCCAGTCCGCCGACAACGTGACCGTGGTCAAGGAGGCGCTGGCGGCGCTCGGCCTGTGCCGCCGCGAAGTACGGCCGCCCAGCAGCGCGCTGCCGCAGGCCCGGCGGGCCGAGGTCGCCGCCGCGGTGGAGGGCTGGGGACTGTGAGCGAGGACAGAGCCGCCCGCCCGCCCGCGCTGCGCAGCAGCCACTGGTACGAGGGCGAGGGCCTGCGCGCCTTCAGCCACCGGGCCAGGACCCGGCAGCTCGGCTACCTGCCCCGGGAGCACCTGGGAAAGCCGGTGATCGCGGTGCTGAACACCTGGTCGGACATCAACCCCTGCCACAGCCACCTGCGCGACCGCGCCCAGGCCGTCAAGCGCGGAGTGTGGCAGGCCGGCGGCTTCCCGCTGGAATTCCCGGTCGCCACCCTCTCCGAGACGTTCCAGAAGCCCACCCCGATGCTCTACCGCAATCTGCTGGCGATGGAGACCGAGGAGCTGCTGCGCTCCTACCCGGTGGACGGCGCGGTCCTGCTCGGCGGCTGCGACAAGACCACCCCCGCGCTGCTGATGGGCGCCGCGAGCGCCGGCCTGCCGGCCGTCTTCGTGCCCGCGGGGCCGATGCTGCCCGGGCACTGGCGCGACGAGGTGCTGGGCTCGGGCACCGACATGTGGAAATACTGGGACGACAAGCGCGCGGGCCTGATCGGCGACTGCGAGCTGGCCGAACTGGAGAACGGTCTGGCCCGTTCCGCCGGCCACTGCATGACGATGGGCACCGCCTCCACGCTGACCGCCGCAGCGGAGGCCCTGGGCATGACGCTGCCCGGCGCGTCCTCGATCCCCGCGGTCGACTCCGCCCACGAGCGGATGGCGGCGGCGAGCGGCCTGCGCGTCGTGGACCTGGTGCTGCGCGACCTGAGGCCCTCCGCGATCCTCACCCCCGAGGCGTACGAGGACGCCGTAACCACCGTGCTGGCCCTGGGCGGCTCCACCAACGCCGTCATCCACCTCATCGCGATGGCCGGCCGCTCCGGGGTCCGGCTCACCCTGGACGACTTCGACCGGCTGGCGCGTACGGTCCCGGTGCTCGCCAACGTACGCCCCGGCGGCCGGTACCTCATGGAGGACTTCCACTTCGCCGGCGGCCTGCCCGGACTGCTGTCCCGGATCACCGGACTGCTGCACCTGGACCGCCCCACCGCGGGCCACGCCACCTTGCGCGAGCAGCTGGCCGGCGCGGCCGTGCACAACGACGACGTGATCCGCACCGCCGCCGACCCGCTGGCCGGCGAGGGCGGGATCGCCGTGCTCCGCGGCAACCTGTGCCCGGACGGCGCCGTCATCAAGCACATAGCCGCCGAGCCGCAGCTGCTCACCCACACCGGGCCCGCCGTGGTCTTCGACGACTACCGGACGCTGCAGGCCACCATCGACGACCCGGATCTGGGCATCACCGCGGACAGCGTGCTGGTGCTGCGCAATTCCGGCCCGCTCGGCGGCCCCGGCATGCCCGAGTACGGCATGCTCCCGATCCCCGACCACCTGCTCAGAGCGGGAGTCCGCGACATGGTGCGGATCTCCGACGCCCGGATGAGCGGCACCAGTTACGGCGCCTGCGTCCTGCACATCGCCCCCGAGTCCTACGTCGGCGGCCCGCTCGCCCTGGTCCGCACCGGCGACCCGGTCACCCTCGACGTGCCGGCCCGCACCCTGCGCCTGGAGGTCCCGGACGCCGAACTCGACCGCCGCAGGGCCGGGTTGCGGGCGCCCGAGCCCCGCTACGGCCGCGGCTACGGCGCGCTCTACCAGGAACAGATCACCCAGGCCGACACCGGCTGCGACTTCCGCTTCCTGGCCGCACCCGGCCGGGTCCCGGAACCCTACGCGGGCTGACCCAGGCCGCCCACCTGTCCGTCCGGGCGGCCGAACTCCCCGGCACACGCCCTTTCGCAACGAAGGAGCCCCGGTCATGGCCATCGCCGTGGCGAAGAACCCAGGACGGCGCACCCGGCGCCTGCCGTATCTGCTGATAGCCCCGGCAGCCCTGCTGATGCTCGGCTTCATCGCCTACCCGATGATCAGCGTGCTCTACTACAGCCTGCAGGACTACAACGTCACCAAACCCTGGCGCAACGGCTTCGCGGGCCTGTCCAACTTCACCCGGATCTTCACCGACGACCCGCGGTTCTGGCAGAGCCTCGGCTTCAGCCTGCGCTGGGTCGTGGTCGAGATCGGCCTGCAACTGGTCATCGGCCTGGCCCTGGCGCTGCTGGTCAACCAGACCTTCATCGGCCGCGGCCTGTCGCGCGCGCTGGTCTTCTCGCCGTGGGCGGTCTCCGGTGTGCTGACCACCACCATCTGGATGCTGCTCTACAACCCCTCGACGGGCATGACCCGCTACCTCGCCGACGCCGGTATCGGCTCCTACGGCCACTCGGTGCTGTCCGATCCGCACACCGTCTTCTGGGCCGCAGCGCTCGCCGAACTGTGGCGAGGTGTCCCCTTCTTCGCGATCCTGCTGCTCGCCGACCTCCAGTCGATCCCCGGCGAACTGTACGAGGCGGCGTCCGTCGACGGCGCGAGCCGGCTGCGGCAGCTGTTCCACATCACCCTGCCGCATCTCAAGGACGCGATCGTGCTGTCCACCCTGCTGCGGGCGGTCTGGGAGTTCAACAACGTCGACCTGCTCTACACCCTGACCGGCGGCGGCCCCGCCGGCCAGACCACCACACTGCCGCTCTACGTCGCCAACACCGGCCTCGACGGACACGACTTCGGCTACGCGTCGGCGCTCACCACCGTCGCCTTCGTGATCCTGCTGTTCTTCTCCGTCCTCTACCTGCGCCTGAGCAAGTTCGGAGGCGACCGCGCATGACCGCCGCACTCGTCGAGGAAGGCGCCCTCGTGCCGTCCGCCGCCGTCCCCCGCCCCGGCACCGGCCGGCGCCGCGGACGCGGACCGGCCGACGGGCCGCCGCGCTGGCAGATCTACCTGCCGCTGGGCCTGTACCTGCTGTTCACCCTGGTCCCCTTCTACTGGATGCTGCTCTTCGCGGTACGCCCCGACGGCTCCACCTCGCTGCTGCCGTGGCCGGCCACCGGCGCGCACTTCGACAAGGTCTGGAACGACCGGTCCTTCGGGATCTTCTTCCAGAACAGCATGCTGGTCGGCGTCGCCACCCTGGTCGCCACCACGGTGGTCGCGCTCAGCGGCGGATACGCGCTGGCCCGCTTCCGCTTCAGGGGCAGGAACGCCTTCCTGACCGCCCTGCTGTGCTCGCAGTTCGTCCCCGGCGCGCTGATGCTCGTCCCGCTCTTCCAGATCTTCCGGCACCTGCAGCTGATCAACTCGCTGTGGAGCGTGGTCATCTCGGAGACCGCCTTCCAGCTGCCGCTGTCGGTCATCCTGCTGAGCGGCTTCATCAAAGGCATACCCGAGGCACTGGAGGAGGCTGCCTGGGTCGACGGCTGCACCCGGCTGCGCGCCTTCTTCGCCGTCGTGCTGCCGATGCTGCGGCCCGGCCTCGTCGCCGTCGGCTCCTTCGCCTTCGTGCACAGCTGGAACCACTTCCTGTTCGCGCTGATGTTCCTCAGCGAGCAGGACAAGCAGACGATCCCGGTCGGCCTCAACACCCTCATCGGCGCCGACAGCGTCGACCTGGGCGCGCTGGCCGCCGGCGGGGTCATCGCGGCGGTGCCCGTGGTGGTCGTCTTCGCCTTCATCCAGAAGTGGCTGATCACCGGCTTCAGCGCGGGCGCGGTGAAGGGATGAGCAGCATGAGCGGCATGAGCGGCAGCCCCGCGGCGGCGCCCCGCCCCGGCCCGGTGCCGGTCGTGCTGGCCGGCGGGCACGGACACGGCCACTGGCACCTGGACAACCTGCGCCGCCTCACCGCCCGCGGCGTCGTACGGCTGGCCGGGGTCTGCGACGTCCGGCCGCTGGAGGCCGCTGCGCTGACCCGGCTCGGCCGGCCCGAGCAGGGCCGGGACCTCGGCGAGCTGATCGAGCGCACCGGCGCCCGCGCGGCGATCGTCTGCACCCCGATCCACACCCACACCGAACTGGCGCTGACCGCCGCGGCCGGCGGCGCCGACGTCCTGCTGGAGAAGCCGCCCGCGCCCTCCCTCACCGAATACCGGCGGCTCGCCGCCGGGTTCGCCGGCAGCGGCCGGGCCTGCCAGATCGGCTTCCAGTCGCTGGGCTCGCACGCCGTCACCGCGGTGCGCACGCTCATCGAGGACGGCGCGGTGGGGGAGCTGCGCGGCATCGGCGCGGCCGGCAACTGGGTGCGCGAGGAGCACTACTTCAGCCGCGCCGCCTGGTCGGGACGGCGCATCCTGGCCGGCACCGACGTGGTCGACGGCGTGCTGACCAATCCGCTCGCGCACGCGGTCGCCACCGCACTTCACCTGGACGGCAGCAGCCGCGAGCAGGACGTCGCCTCGATCGATACCGAGCTCTTCCGCGCCCACGACATCGAGTCCGACGACACCTCCTGCGTCCGGATCCGCACCGCCCGCGGCACCACGATCGTGGTGGCCGCCACCTTGTGCGCGGCGGCGGCGGCGGAACCGTACGTCGTGGTGCACGGCAGCAGGGGCCGGATCACGCTGTGGTTCAAGCAGGACCGGGTGCTGCTCCAGCGGGCCGGGCACGGCCCCGGCGAGCAGGTCTTCGGCCGCACCGACCTGCTGGAGAACCTGCTCGCGCACCGCGCCGACGGCGTCGGCCTGCTCGTCCCTCCGCAGGCCACCGGCGCCTTCATGCGGGTCGTCGAGGCCGTACGCACCGCGGACGACCCGCAGGCGGTCCCCGGCTGCCATTGGCGTGCCGTCCCGGGGGAGTGCTCCCACCGCCGGGTGGTGCACGGCGTCGACGAGCTGGTCACCGCCGCGGCGGAGCGCCTGGCGACCTTCGGCGAGCTGGGCGCGCCCTGGGCCGGGAACGTACCTCGGACGGCGGCGCACCGGTGACCGCCGCCGTGCCGCTGCGCTGCGGCGACCGGCAGGTGGGCAGCTACGTCCACCGGCCCGACGTCCAGGGACGGCTGTCCCCGCGCCCCTACCTGCACCCGCTGACCACCCTGGGCGGCACCGTCGTCACCGAGCTGATGCCCGCCGACCACCGCCACCACCTCGGCGCGGGCATCGCGGTGCCCGACGTGGCCGGGCGGAACTTCTGGGGCGGCAGGACCTATGTGCGCGACCAGGGGCCGACCGAACTGGACAACCACGGCGAGCAGCGCCATCTGCGCTGGACCCGGCGGGCGGACGACGGCTTCACCGAGGAACTGGCCTGGACCGCCGCCGGCGGCCGACTGCTGCACGAGCGGCGCACCCTGCACGTCCGGCAGCTGACGGCCACCGCGTGGGAGCTGGACCTCGCCTTCACGCTCACCAACACCACCGCGCGACCACTGCGGATCGGCAGCCCCGCCACCAACGGCCGCCCCGGCGCCGGATACGGCGGCTTCTTCTGGCGCGCGCCCCGCACCGGGACACCGCCGCTGGTCTTCACCAAGGACGCCGCGGGGGAGGACGCCGTCCACGGCCGCAGGGCCGAATGGCTCGCGCTGGCCGGCGAACACTGGACGCTCGTGCTCCGCGCCGCCGACCCCTGGTTCGTCAGGACCCGCGAATACCCCGGTGTCGGGCCCGCACTGGCGTGGCGCAGCCCGCTGACCGTACCCGCGGGCGGCACCCTCACCCGGCGGGTCGTCGCCGCCGTCGCCGACGGCCGGCTCGGACCCGGCCAGGCCGCCGCGCTCGCCGCCCGTACCACCCGATGATTCCGACAACCGAAAGAGCCGCCATGCCACGACCGCAGCAGCACCGACAGCGCAGAGCCCGGCCGGCCGCCGGGATCGCCCTCGCCGCAGCACTCGCCCTGACCGCCACCGCCTGCGGTGACTCCGGCGGCGGCGCCTCGGGAGGCGAGGGCAGCGGCAAGGGGAAGATCGTCTTCTGGGACAACAACGGCGGTGTGCGCACCGACGTCTGGAAGCAGATCATCGCCGCGTTCGAGAAGAAGTACCCCGACATCGACGTCGAGTACGTCGGCATCCCGATCGCCGATGTGCAGAAGAAGTACGACACCGCCATCGCGGGCGGCGGCCTGCCCGACGTCGGCGGCGTCGGCACGGCGTATCTGGCCACCATGGTCGCGCAGAACGCGCTGGAACCGCTCGGCGACCGTATCGACGCGGGCGGTCTCAAGGGCAGGCTCGTCACCGGCATGGTCTCCGGCGTCCGGGCGGCGGGCGGCCGGGGCAAGGAGATGTACGAGGTCCCGACCTCCGCCAACCAGGGCACCCTGTGGTACCGCACCGACCTCTTCGCCGCCGCGGGCCTGCAACCGCCCACCACCTGGGCGGAGTTCTACCGGGCCGCCGCTGCCCTCACCGACGCGGCGGGCAACAGGTTCGGCTTCACCCTGCGCGGCGGCAAGGGCTCGATCGCCCAGGCCCTGGAGATGATGTACGCCCAGTCCGGCATCGAGAACTTCTGGAACGGCGACAGGACCACCGTCAACGACCCGAAGAACGTCGCCGCGCTGGAGAAGTACACCGGCCTGTACAAGAAGGCGACCCCCGAGGCCGACCTCAACAACGACTTCGTGAACATGGTCGCGGAGTTCGACCACGGCAGCGTCGGCATGCTCCAGCACAACCTCGGCTCGTACAACGACCACATCAAGGCCTTCGGCAAGGACAAGGTCGACGGCATACCCCTGCCGCCCTCGCAGGACGGCGGGGTGCGGACCATCGTCTCCAACCCGGTCGACGGCCTGGGGATGTTCAAGGCGGGCAAGAACAAGGCCGCCGCCTGGAAGTTCATCGAATTCGCCGCCTCCGCGCCGATGAACAGCCTGTGGAACGAGTCCGCCGGCGCCATCCCGGCCAACACCGGTGCGGGGCAGGACAAGTGGATCAGCGACGCCAAGCCCACCAAGGCGGCGATGGAGTCGCTGAACGATCCCCGCACCAAGATCGTGCAGTTCCCCTACTACCTGCCGGACTGGAACACCATCACGAAGGCCGACACGGAACCCGATTTCCAGAAGGTCCTGCTCGGCAGGATGACCGCGAAGGACTTCGCGGACGAGCTGGCCGGCAAACTCAACGCCGCCCGGGCCGACTTCGCCGAGCACAACAAGCCCTGAGCCCCGGGGGGGGGGGGGGGGGGGGGGTTCGGGCCCGCCGGGGGGCGGGCGGTTCCCCCCACCCCGGCGCTCCNCCCCCCCCCCCCCCCCCCCCCCGCCCCCCCCCCCCCCCCCCCCCCCCCCCCCCCCCCCGGCCCGTCCGTTCCCACCAAGCCGTCCTCTCCTTCACCCCTTCACCTCACCCGGGAGCCGCAGTGCGCAAGAGCCATGTCCCGATGATCGCCATGCTGATCTCCGCCGCCCCCCTGATGCTCGCCGCCGCGCCCGCGCACTGCGGCACGGGCGCCAAGCTGCCGCGCTACGTCCGCCAGGCGCTGCCGGCCGGCGACGGCTGGGCCTCGCAGGGCAGCGGAACCACCGGCGGCGCCGCCGCCGACGACGCGCACGTCTTCACCGTCACCAACCGCGCCGAGCTGGCCGCCGCCCTGGGCGGCGGCAGCGCCACCCCCAAGATCATCCAGGTCTCCGGGACCATCGACGGCAATACGGACGCCGCGGGCGCCCCGCTGTCCTGCGACGACTACGCCACCGGCGGCTACCGCCTGGACGCCTACCTCGCCGCCTACGACCCCGCGGTCTGGGGCACCGGGCAGGTGCCCGCCGGCCCGCTGGAGGACGCGCGTGCCGCGTCGGCCGCCGCGCAGGCCGCCCGGGTCGAGCTGAAGGTCGGGTCCCACACCACCATCGTCGGCGTCGGCCGGCATCCGAGGCTGCTGGGCCTGGACCTCCAGGTCAGCGGCTCCGACAACGTCATCGTCCGCAACCTCGCCTTCGAGGACGCCTTCGACTGCTTCCCGCAGTGGGACCCCACCGACGGCGACACGGGCAACTGGAACTCCGAGTACGACAACCTCGTCGTCACCGGGTCCACCCACGTCTGGGTCGACCACAACACCTTCACCGACGGCCGCCGCCCCGACGCCGGCCAGCCCCTGTACTTCGGCCGCATCTACCAGCAGCACGACGGCGAACTCGACGTCGTCAGGGGCGCCGACTACGTCACCGCCTCCTGGAACGCCTTCACCGACCACGACAAGACCCTGCTGTTCGGCAACAGCGACGGCGCCGCCGCCACCGACGCGGGCAAGCTGCGCATCACCTTGCACCACAACCTCTTCCAGGACATCGGCGAGCGCGCGCCACGCGTGCGCTTCGGCCAGGTCGACGCCTACAACAACCACTACGACGTCACCGACGCGGCCGGCTACGTCTACAGCCTCGGCGTCGGGGTGCAGTCCCACCTCGTCGCCCAGGACAACGCGTTCACCCTGCCGGCCGGTGTCACCGCGGACCGGACCATCGCCTACTGGAAGGGCACCGCGATGACCGAGGACCACAACCACGTCAACGGCCGCCCGGCCGATCTGCTCGGCGCCTTCAACGCGGCCAACCCCGCCACCCCGATCGCCCGGGGCGCGGGCTGGACCCCGACCCTGCGCACCCGCGTCGACGACCCCCGTTCCGTGCCGCACATCGTCGACGCCGGCGCCGGCGCGGGCCGGCTGTGACCCGGCGGCCGGTGCGTCACATATGTGCACGAGGGGCATTGACGTGAACGGCAAGCGCTTGCTATGTTAAGGAACACGACGCTAGGCGTCGTCCTGGAGCCGCTGGCGACAACGTACTGTCGCGTCAGTGAAACTCAACCTCAGAGCCGCTTTTCGCGCACTGTCAGATCGTGAGCCCGAGTGCACCGGGCACAATTGTCTGACAGAAAGCGCTTGCTCCCCGCGGTCGCCGAACCCCCAGCGACAGCACCCCCCACATGAATCCTCCGGATGAGAGGAACACCACCGTGAAGCTCACCTCCCCCCACCTGTCCCGGGTGTCCGCCTTACGCCGCGGCCCCGGTCTCACCGCCGCGGCGACGCTCGGCGCGCTGGCGCTGGCCGTCGTCCCCGCCGTCAGCGGCGCGGGCCAGGCCCAGGCGGCCTCGTTCGAGTCGTCCCCGGTCGGCTACGGGGCCGGCACCACCGGCGGCGGTTCCGCGCCGGCCACCACCGTGAGCAGCCTGTCCGCCTTCAAGTCGGCGGTCACCGGCAGCACCGCGAAGGTCGTCAGGATATCCGGCCTCATCTCCCTGTCCGGCCAGGTCGACGTCGGGTCCAACACCACCGTGCTCGGCGTCGGTTCGAACTCCGGGCTCACCGGCGGCGGCATCCGGCTGAAGAACGCGCAGAACGTCATCCTCCGCAACCTGGTCATCAGCAAGGCGGTCGGCACCGACGCGATCACCGTGCAGAAGTCGACGCAGGTCTGGATCGACCACAACGACCTGTCGTCCGACCAGACCCACGGCAAGGACTACTACGACGGTCTGCTCGACATCACCCACGCCGCCGACAATGTCAGCGTGTCGTGGAACAAATTCCACGACCACTACAAGGTGAGCCTGGTCGGACACTCCGACGACAACGCCTCGGAGGACACCGGCCACCTGCGGGTGACGTACAGCCACAACTGGTTCACCAACGTCAACTCCCGTCTGCCCAGCCTGCGTTTCGGGAAGTCGCACATCTTCAACAACTACTTCCAGAACGCCGGTGACAGCGGCGTCCACTCACGGATGGGCGCCGAGGTCTTCGTCCAGGCCAATGTGTTCACCAACGTCCCCGACGCCATCACCACCACGGGCGACAGCGACGTGGACGGCTACGCGAACCAGGCCGACAACATCTTCGACAACTCCACGACGGACATCACCCGGACGTCCTCGTACAAGCCGACCTACAGCTGGTCGCCCGAGTCCGCCTCCACCGTGGCCGCCACGGTGAGCGCGGGCGCCGGCACCGGCAAGGTCTGAGCGTCGCACGGCCGCTGAGCCGCCGACCGGGCGGCACCGCGCCGGCCGGTCCCGACCGGGACCGGCCGGCGCGGTCGCGGGACGCCCGGCCGCGGCGGGCGCGACCGTGCGTGACTGTGTGTGGACGGCAGGACTTCGCGGTCAGCGCTCGACGGGCTCCCAGACAGGCAGCCACACATCGTTGGGCGTGCCCTGGGACGTGCAGGTGTACTGGATGAGCGGGTTGTCCACCCCGACACCGCCCCTGACGTTGAGGCACTTGCCGCTGGACTTCACCACGATCTGGTAGCCGATGCCCTTGGGCACGAACTTCCACAGCTCGTTGTCGGCGTCGCTACAGGTGTACTGGATGACCCGGGTGTCATCGGCGGTGCCGCCGCCCCTGACGTTGAGGCACTTGCCGCTGTGGACGGACGTGAAGCGGTAGTAGCCGTCGATGGCCGAGTCCGCCTCCCAGCGCTCGTTGGCCGCGCCGGTCCAGGGGTACTGGACGACCGGGGCGTCGTTCGCGGTGGACGCACCCCGCACGTTCGCGACCTGGCCGGGATTGCTCGCCAGCCGCAGCGTGAACTGCCGGGCGACGACCGCTCGCGGGCTCGCACCCGCGGAGCCGTCGGCCATCGCCGGGCTGAACGAGCCCGACACCAGCCCGGCGCCGACCGCGACGGCTCCCAGGCCCACGGCCCAGCGCTTGTGCGTCTTCATGCTTCTTGCCTCCGAATCTCTGGCTGCCGCACAGGGGCACGGCGTCCCTGAGTGCGGCATCGCCACGCAGAGTAGCGACGGCGGAGGTTCGCGGCGCCCGTGACACTCCGTCAGCTCCGGCTTTTCGCCGGGCACCTCCCGGGGCGGGCCGCGGGTCCGCGTCCTGGACCCGCGCCCAGCAGGCGTCCGCCGCGGCGAATTCGCCGCACTGCGCGTGGATCCGCGCCAGCAGGTCCAGGACGGCCGGGTCCTCGGCGCCGCCGCCTCCGAGCCCGTCCAGCAGCCGCCGCGCCCCGGCGTACCGGCCGCCGCGCGGCCCGGGCCGCCGCCGCCGGCACGCCGGCTCGCCCGTGTCCGGTACGCCGCCCGCGTCCGGCGGGGTCGGGCGGGGTGCGGCGCCGGGCTGCCCCCTGTGCGGTCCGGCGCCGCGGTTCAGTGAGGTGCTCACCGCTGCCGCCGGACGGTGGTGTCCGCGGGGGCGCCGGTGCGGACCGCGTCGAACAGGACCAGCCGTCCCAGGCCGGTGACGACCGGGCGCAGCCGGGTGGTGTCGTCCGCGGCCGGCGCCCCCGCGCCTCGGCGACCGGGACCGGCGCCACGCGCGGGTCCGCCGCCCGCCGCCGCTCGCGCCGGGCGAAACGCTCGGCCAGCGCCCCCGCGTCCCGGATCCGCGCCTCCCGGTCCACGGCCGGCGCGTCCAGCACGATCCGCGCCGGCTCCGGGTCGACGTCCGGATTCTGCGCGCCCGGCGGCGGTGGCGGCGCCCGCCGGTGCGAGCCGGTCATCCAGCCCGCGAGGCCCTTCGGGTACGGCAGCCGGCTGGTCAGCAGCAGAAAGCCGACGACCCCCAGCGCCCACACATCACCGCTGCGCGAGTCACCGCGCAAGCCCAGCAGGGTCTCCGGCGGCTTGAACGCCGGCACGCCCTGGGCAGGTGCCGCACCCGGTGGACCCCGGCGTACGCGCCCTGCCCGAGGTAGCGGTCCACCAGGCAGCCGGCACCCGCCGTCCCGCCCTCCCGCAACAGCGGCCGCCGCGCGGTCTTCCGCCCCGGACCCATCGCGCCCGCGCTCCTTCCCGTGCCGCTGCCTGCCGGACCAGGGGACGTCAAGCCCGGGTGTCCGGGACCGGTCCCGGACACCGTCACGCAGCCGGTACCGAAGAGACGCGAGTGGCGACCGGGACAGGCCGGGTTGCAGTACGCTCCTTGCGTGTCGGAGCGGGCACGAGGCGTGATGTGTGCAGTGGGGCGGCGCGGTGCGGGGTACGGCTGAGATCGGTGACGAAGTAGCCGGGCGCTATCTGCTGCGGGAACGCATCGGCGCCGGCGGCATGGGTGTCGTATGGCGCGCCCACGACCGCGAACTCGACCGCACGGTCGCCGTCAAGTGCGCCCGCGTGAACGACGAGAGGGCCGCCAAGCGGCTCAAGAACGAGGCGCGCAACGCCGCCCGCCTGCACCACCCGCACATCGTCGCGGTCTTCGACCACATCGACGGCGGCGGCCGGAGCTGGCTGGTGATGGAATACGTGCCCTCGCGCAGCCTCGCCGCGATCGTCGCCGCCGAAGGACCGCTCAGCCCGCAGCAGGCCGCCGCCATCGGCTGGCAGATCGCCGACGCGCTCGCGACCGCGCACGCAAAGGGCGTGGTGCACGGCGATGTGACGCCCGAGAACATCCTCGTCACCGGCGACGGCATCGCCAAGCTCGCCGACTTCGGCATCTCCCGCGCCCTGTGGAGCGACGACACCCGCGACAGCCTCAGCGGCGGCGTGCCGGGCAAGCCCCGCTACCTCGCCCCGGAAGTTGCCAGCGGCGAACCGGCCAGCCGGGAGTCCGACCAGTTCTCGCTGGGCGCCGCGCTCTTCGCCGCCGTCGAGGGCCGGGTGCCCTACGGCGAGGCGGCAAGCCCGCTGGCCTACATCGGCCGGGCCAGGGACGGGCACATCGAGCCGCCCCGGCAGGCCGGGCAGCTCACCGGCCCGCTGACCGCGCTGCTGCGGATCGACCCCGGCAGCAGGCCCGCCGCCGCCGAGACCCGCGAGCTGATGGCCGAGGTCGCCCCGCCGTCCGAGGCGGTCCGCCGGCTGCACAACGAGGGGGCCGCCCTCGACCGGCGGCGCGGCCCCTTGCCGCTCGGCCCGCTCGGCACCTGGCCCCGGCGGCGCGCCTGGACCGCCGTCGCGGCCGTGGCGCTCGTCGCCGTACTGGCGGCGGTGCTGCTGACCGCGGCCCCCTGGGACGACGGATCACCGGCGCGGGCGCAGCCGAGTACCCCGGGCGGCGCGCACAGCGCCCCGGCGCCCACCGCGCCCACCGCCGCGACCGCGCGCAGCGCACTGGGCGACGCCCGCAGCGCCGACCCCTGCTCGGTCCTCGCCACCGCACCGCTCGCCCGCTTCGGCAGCACACAACTGGCCGCCGACTACGGCAACTTCGACCGCTGCGACATCCTGGTCGGGCCGCCGCACGAGGACCCGGTCGTCGACGTCGCCGCCACCTTGCTGGGCACCGACATCGAGGCCGGCTCGCACATTCCCACCCGCAGGACCGGCAACGTGACCGTCGCCGCGGAAGCGCTCGACGGCGACGAGTGCGACCGCACCCTCCAACTCGACGACGGCAACCACATCCAGCTCATGGCCCGGCTGATCGGCGACAGCGGACCCGACCTGTGCGCCATGGCCGACGCCGCCACCGGCCACGCGGTGACCGTGATGCGCGCGGGCACCGTCCCCCGGCGCCCCTCCGCCGCCGTGCCCGCCTCCCTCGCGACCGCCGACGCCTGCGCCCTGCTGACCCCCGCCGCGCTCGGCGCACTGCCGGGCGTCCAAGCGGCCGGCGCCGAGCGGGACTTCGGCAACTGGGGCTGCCACTGGCGCAGTTCCGACGGCGACAGCGGAGTCGACCTGGTCTTCGACCGCAACTCCCCGCCGCTGGACACCAGTGACGGCACGCCCGTCGCCTTCGGCGCCGGAAGAGGCTTTGTCGTACCCGAGTACGACGACCGGGCCACCTGCACCCTGCGTCTGGTCAACCGCGACTTCACCGACATCACCGGCCAGCGCGTCGAGGAACTCGCCGACCTCACGGTGTCGGGCACCGGCGCGCTGGGGAAGCTCTGCGACACGGCGAAACACCTGGGCACGACGGCCGCGGCACGGCTGCCCGGCACGTGACGGCCCCATCCCGACCCTTCACGAGGATCCAGCCATGACGACAAGCCCCGACGGCGCCGCAGAGCTGCCGGGCGGCAAGCGGCTCCCCGGCACCCACGGCAGCCTCGCCAGAGGCGTGTCCGCGCCGGTCGCCGGCACCGTCTTCGCCCTCGCGCTCACCGGCGGCATGCGGCTCGGCCCCGGCGCCGGACGGGAAATCCTCTTCGGCCGCAACCGCCCGGCCGTGCACGTCTGCCTCGGCGAGGACGACCCGCTGGTCAGCCGCCACCAGGGCACGCTGACCCACCGCGGCGGCCAGTGGTGGATCAGCAACCGCGGCCGGCTGCCGATCCGGCTGGCCCGCGGCCGGCTGCTCTTCACCGGCGAGGAGCCACTCCCGCTGGACACCGGCTACACCCCGCTGTTCGTCCGCGGATCACGCCACCGCGAGCACCTGCTGGAGGTCTACGTCACCGACGCGGACGGCACGGCCCCCACCCCGCGGCCCGCGGACATCACGCTGCCGCCGCGCACCTGGATCCTCACCGCCCAGGAACGCCTGGTGCTGGTGGTGCTCGGCCGCCGCTACCTGCTGCACGAAGTGCGCCCCCAGCCGCTGACCTGGCAGGACACCGCCGCCCACCTGGCCCGGCTGCAACCCGGCGCGTCCTGGGGGCCGAAGAAGGTCGAACACGTGGTCAGCGCGGTACGCACCCGGCTGTCCCGGGACGGCGTCCCCTACCTGACCCGCGAGGAGATCGGCGAGCCGGTCGGCAACACCCTCAACGACCACCTGCTGCGCGAACTCCTGCTGTCCACCACCCTCGTACCGCCCGATCTGGCGCTGCTCGACGTGCGGCCGGACGACGACACCTGGTCATGACGGCGGATTGCCCTCGGCGCCCGCGATGAACGGGGTGACGGTGAACAGGCCGTCGCAGACGGTGACCTGTCCGGTGAAGTCCAGCGACGCGGTATCGCCCGGCGGGTAGATCCGCAGCCGCGCGGACGCCGGCAGGCAGGTGCCCTGCTGGTTGACGGTGTGGATCGTGTCGCTCGCCGTCCCGCCGGGCCGCAGCACCACCGCCGCGTAGCTCATCGGCTGCCGGTCGGCCGGTGTCCCGATCTGCCCGCCGTCCGGGTCCAGCAGCGAAAGCCCCGGATAGCCGGTCAGATGACACGCCGTGGAGCCGTGGTTGGTGAGCACCAGATACCGGAAGAGGCTGCCCGCGCCCGCGTCGCCGCCGCCGAGCGCGGCGGTCAGCTGCGAGGTCGCGCACCTCGGGGTCGTGCCGGTGCTCGCGCCGCCCCGGGGGCCGCCCGGTGTCGGCGTGCCGGTCGCCGTGGTTCCGGTGGCGGTGGCCGTGCCGCCCCGCGCACCGGTGCTGTGCCGCCCGTCCGGCACGGTCGGGGACGGTACGGGCGCGGCGTCCCGGGTCGGCGCCGGTGCCGACGGGGCCGCGCTGGTCAGCGAATCGCTGGCCGGCGGGCTCACCACGTCGTCCGAGCCGTGCGGGGTCAGCGCGCCGACCAGATACACCGAACCGGTCAGCACCACGGCCGCCGCCAGCCCGCCGCCCGCCGCCCGCACCCGGCGCCGCCGCGCCGCGCGCCGCCGGATCTGCCCGAAGGCGCCGGCGGGTGCGTCCAGATACCCGGGCGGCTGCCGCAGCAGCGGCTCCGCGGGGCCGGCGCGGTCGCCGTCCGGGCCGCCCTCCCGGCGGTCAGGAAATCCGGTCATGGTGTCCCTCGAGTCGGGCGCGGAGCAGTTCGCGTGCCGCGTGCAGATCGGCCTTGACGGTTCCCTCTTTCCGGCCCAGCAGCGCGGCCACCTCGCGGACCGGCAGGTCGGCGTAGTAGTACAGCAGCACCGGATTGCGCAGCCGCTCGGGCAGCGACTGCACCAGCAGCCGTACGGACGGGTCGGCCGGATCCGCCTGCGGGCGTACGGACTGCTCGGTGGTCACCCGGCGCAGCGCCCGGCGCTCGCGCTCCATTCTGCGCCAGTGGTCGCGGACCAGGTTGGCCGCGGTCACATAGAGGAAGCCGTTCGGCTCCTCGACCCTGGTCCAGCGCGCCCACAGCCGGGTGAAGGCCTCAGCGGCGATCTCGTGCGCGGTCCCGTCGTCGTCCACCAGCCGGCGGCACCAGCCCGCGAGCCGCGGATAGACGGCCTCGAACAACTCGGAGGCAGCGTGCTCTGCTGGCCGGATGACCGCCCTCCTCACTCCTGGCGCAGATGTGCCGACCGCCGCGGGCCAGTGGTTCACGAGCCGCCGACCAGCGAGGCGTAGACGATCACGTTGTCCGGGTAGCCGCCGCCCGACACCTTCGTGCCTCCGCAGGTGATAAGACGCAGCGCGGGGTGGTCCACGTTCCCGTACACCGCCTCCGCCGGGAAGCGCGATTTCGCGACGGTCTGCACGGTGTCGACGGCGAAGACCGCCACCGAGCCGTCGGCGCGTACGACGCTGACGCGGTCGCCCGGCCGCATCCGGTCCAGGTGCCGGAACACGCCGTCGCCGTACCGCCCGACGGTCACGTGCCCCAGCAGCACGGCGGGCCCGGTCTGCCCGGGCGTCGGCGACCCGTCGTACCACCCGGCCGGCGCGTGCGCCTCGATCGGCGGTACGCGTACGGACCCGTCGGCCGCCAGGCCGAGGGCGATGACGGGGGTGTCCACGCCGATGCTCGGGATACGCAGCCGTTCCGGCGACGACTTCGCCATCGCCGGGGCCTTCGCCCCCGTGGACCCCGCGGGCGTCGGCGGCGCCGACGTACTCCCGCCCCGCCCGGCCGGCCCGCTCGGCCCGGCCCCGGTGCCGCCGGCGCCGGCGCCTGTACCCGTGCACCCGGCGAGCAGCACGGCCGCGGCGACCACTCCGACGTACCCTGCGGGGCCTCCGCGGGCCCGTCGTGGCTGGTGGCGCCGTTCCCCGCGCCCCTTCGGGGCCTGATCGCCGGCTTTCGAGCCGCGGGTCCGCTCCGGCTGGTCGCGCCCCTGGTGTGGCTGGTCCTTGCGGCAGGGGGCATCCACCAGGGGCGCGGGGAACGGCGCGACCAGCCACAACGCACCCGCAGCAGCCCCGCAACGGCAAGGAGCCGCAGGGCATCGCGAGGCCGGCGTCGGGTCAGGCACAGGCACAGGCACGGGATCGTTCGCGGGGGTCAAGGGTCAGCCCCGAGCCCGCCGCCGGCGTCCTGCGGCGACCACGGCCAGCCCGCCGAGGAAGACCGCACCGGTCCCCGCACCGGCGACCACCGCCGAATGACCGCCGCCACCCGTCGCGGCGAGCCCGGTGTCGGGCGCCCCGGCGGGAACCACCGGCACCTGCCGCCCCGACGACGGGGACGGCGTCGGCTTGGGCGCCGCGGTCGTGGGGGCCGACCCCACGGGGTCACTGCCGTCCCGCCCGGCAGCCATCGGCGTCACCGTCAGGAGGTGATCGCAGTTCGTGACCTTCCCGGCGATGACGACCGCCGCCGTATTCCCGGGCGGGTACACCCGCACCTTCGCCGAGGCCGGCAGACATGTCCCCTGGTGGTTGATCGTGTGGATCGTGTCGCTCGCCGACCCGCCGGGCCGCAGCACCACCGCCGCGTAGCGGCTCGGCTGCCGGTCGGCCGGCGTCCCGATCTGCTTGCCGCCCGCGTCCAGCAGCGACACCCCGGGGTAGCCGGTCAGGTGGCACGAGGTGGAGCTGTGGTTGGTGAGGACCAGATAGCGGTAGAGGTTGCCCGCGCCCGCGTCCCCGCCGCCCAGCGCGGCGGTCAGCTGCGAGGTCGCGCACATCGGGGTGCCGGCCAGGCCCACCGGGGCCGAGGCGACGGCGGGGGCCGCCCCCGTGACCGCGACCGCGAGAACCGCCGCCGCGGCGGCGGCCAGTGAAGTGCTGCGCATGTCCCGTCCCTCTTCTCTCCGGCGGCCCGCCGCGCCCGGGAGCGAGCGCGGACCCGGGCCGTACCGGAATCGCGACCAGAGACGACACAGCGCCCGGCCGGGTTGTAAAGACTTCGCCAAGTCCGGCCGCCCGGTGCGGAGTCGGCTGACCCGCACCCGAGCCGTCCCGCTGACCAGCCGACTTCATGATTGGGCCGGACCTTCACTACGATCCTGCGATGATCATGAGAAGACTGATGGCCACGGGAATGGCCGGTGGCCTGTTGGCCACTCTCGCGTGCGGGCTGCTGCCCGCGAGCGCCGCCGCCGACGAACCGGTGGCGCAACCCTCACCGAAGGTCGAACTCGTCCTCGACGTCAGCGGCTCCATGCGGGCCAAGGACATCGACGGGCAGAGCCGGATGTCGGCGGCGAAGCAGGCCTTCGACGACGTCCTGGACTCGACACCGCCGAACGTCCAACTGGGCATACGCACCCTCGGTGCGGACTACCCGGGCAACGACCGCAAGACCGGCTGCAAGGACACCCGGCAGCTCTACCCGGTCGGCCCGCTGAACCGCACCGAGGCCAAGACCGCGGTGGCGACGCTCGCCCCGACCGGCTGGACCCCGATCGGCCCCGCGCTGCTCGCGGCGGCGAGCGACCTCAAGGCTGGCGGCGACGGCACCCGCCGGATGGTGCTGATCACCGACGGCGAGGACACCTGCGCCGCCAACCCCTGCGACGTCGCCCGCGACATCGCCGCCCAGGGCATCCACCTGGTCATCGACACGCTCGGCCTGATCCCCGACTCCACCACCCGCAACCAGCTCAGCTGTATCGCGGAGGCCACCGGCGGCACGTACACGACCGTGCAGCACAGGACGCAGCTCAGCACCAAGGTCAAGCAGCTGGTCAACCGCAGCACGGAGCCGGTCGTCACCCCGGTGGCCACCCAGGGCGCCGCGAACTGCGCGGACGCGCCGGTACTCAAGGCGGGCCTGTACTCCGACCGTGAGACCTTCTCCGAGAACCGCTGGTACCGCGTCGACGTACGCCCCGGCCAGGAGCTGCGGGCCGCGGTGAGCATCAGCGACGACCGGGCGGTCAACGTCGGCTACGGCGTGCTGCTGCGCGGCGTGACGCTGCACGGCCGGGAGATCGTCCGCGACGACGAGGGCGGCACCGGGCGCACGGACGCCGTCTCGGCCGGCATCCGCTACCCCAAGCCGAAGGCCGACTCCGACACTCCGGCGGAGACCGTATGCCTCCAGGTCGGCAACTCCTTCTCCGCGCCCGCCTCCGTCAAGATCACCCCCGGCCTGCCGGTCGAGCTGTCCATCGACCTGGTGCACAGCCCGGACCAGCCCTCCGACGTGGCCTTCTACGGCCTCGGGCGCGGCTGGTGGCTGCTGGGACTGCTGGCCGTCACCGGCGCCGTGGCCGGTCTGCTGACCGGCTGGGCCGCCCGCTGGCGGACGAACTCGGGGAGGGCTTCCTGATGCGCACCGCACGACGTCTCGCCGCCGCGGGCCTGCTCGCGGCCACCGCGCTCGCCGTACTGACCGGTCATGCCGCGGCCGACACTCCCAGCGCCACCCCGAGTCCGACCACGACGGCCGACGACGGGCCGCCCACCGAGGCGGGCACCAACTTCCGTACCGCCACGGTGATCCAGCAGGGCGAGGAGGCCACCGCCACCGCGTCGGCGGGCGACTACCTGTACTGGGTGGTGGCCGCGGACACCGGGGAGAATGTCACGGTGAAGGCCACCGTGACCTTCGGCTCCGGCTCCGGTACCGCCGCCGCGCACGGCGCCTCGACCTGGCAGGTCGACGTCTACGACGGGCTGCGCCGCCGTCAGCCGTGCCGCTACGGCGCCCAGACGCGTACGGCCGCGGCCGACGCGGCGAGCGTCGAACTGGCCTGCACCCTGCGGCCGGTGCGCGCCTGGGCCGACACCTGGTCCAACGACCCGCTGCGTGGCGCCTACTACCTGCGGCTCACCGCGCTGAACGTGCCCGAGGCCGACCTCGGCCAGCCGGTCCGGGTCGCCGTCAAGGCCACCTCGCACGGCACCGCGGGCCGTAACGCGGTCGACGGCTCCGTCATCCCCGTGGTCTCCCGCAACGCCCCCGACGTCGCACCCGGCGACGGCTGGGCCGGCACGTGGTGGTCCCCGCGCTGGTTGTGGACCGGTGGCGGCGGCCTGCTCGCCGTGCTGGCCGCGTTCGGCGCCCACCGCCTGGCCCGAGGTCCGGTCGGCCCGCCGTCCCGCCCCCGGCCGCAC